>JAGOHU010000080.1 GCA_017995975.1 Negativicutes bacterium | reverse complement strand
CCTTATTAGATTAATCCAACCAGTAATTTAATATTTCTTTCGCCAAACAAAAATATTCCTTAGACATTAAATCTAAGGAATATTTTTTATTTTAATCATTTTTTTATATTATGTTAGTTATTTCCCGCCGCATAAAATCTAATGAAATGACAACCTCATCATAAAGATTCCTGCCATGGTTCAAATCAAAGTAGCTCCGGCCAAAGCAAATCATCCTAATATTTCGCAAGTTTTCTTTACCGCGAACTACCCCAATGATCCTACAAGCTCCTTTAAACAGAATTCAACTGTTACGGTGATCAGATAAGGCACCACAAACATTCTGTCGGCCCAATCAAACCATTGGCTACAACTAATCCATCAATTCAGCTAATAAGGGTCATATCAACTTGTTATTTTAAAATTTTACCTTTAATTTTTCATCCGTCGTCCTACTTGGAGAACTCTAGCTAGATGTTCACTTGCATCAGTAACCAACACTTTAGCCTCACTCATACACTGATCCAGTGTCATTGTCGGGCAGGGAACAACACTCATCACAGCTTCGATGCCTTGCAACAAGACTTTCTCATAGCCTTCCCCTACACTGCCGGACAAGCAAATCGTTGGAATTCCTTGAGCTGCTGCCTTTTTTGCAACTCCAACTGGAGCCTTGCCAAAAGCAGTCTGAAAATCGGTACGCCCTTCCCCAGTCAGTACCCAATCACACCCTTCTAATTGACGATCAAAAGAAATGACTTCAAGTACGATCTCAACTCCAGGCTTTAGCTCTGCATTTGTAAAAAAGAGAAAGCCTGCTCCTAGCCCACCGGCCGCACCGGCTCCAGAGATGTCTGCACAATCTCGGCCAGTCACCATTTGGGCTACTTCTGCATATCTTGCCAAGGCCTTGTCTAGTTCAGCTATCATCTCAGGAGTAGCACCTTTTTGCGGCCCATATACTGGGGAAGCTCCCTTTTCGCCACAAAGTGGATTGTCCACATCACAAGCTACTAAAATTCGGCATTCTGCTAATCGAGAATCCAATTGAGATAAATCGATTTGGTCAAGATCAATTAGAGAAGCGCCCCCCTCGGGCAGCTCATTTCCTTGGATATCTAAGAAACGACCACCAAGGGCTTTGAGCATCCCAGCCCCACCATCATTTGTAGCACTTCCCCCGATTCCAATTACAAAATTACGAATTCCTTTATCTAGGGCTGAGCGAATCATCTCGCCAGTCCCGAAAGTACTTGCAATACGCGGATTTTTTTCACTAGATTGAATCAAAGTAAGTCCTGAAGCGGCAGCCATTTCCATCACAGCAGTTCGACCATCCCCTAAAATACCCCACCGAGCTTCTTGAGCTTTCCCTAATGGATTTTGAACTGTTACAGTTTCGAAATTCCCTTTTGTAGCCACAACTAAAGCCTCAACAGTTCCCTCGCCACCATCAGCGATCGGCAAGCGATGAATTTCTGCATCCGGGAAAACACGGCGAATTCCTTCTTCCATTGCTTCCGTAACCTGAACAGCCGTTAGACTTCCTTTAAACGAGTCAGGACATAACAAAATCTTCATGCTTTCCCTCCTATAATGCGAGTTCTGATCTCCTCTACTAAATTCTTCTAATCCACGATCTGAATTCGTTACTGTGATCTAAAACTTTAAGTTACTTTTCTAGCTAATAACAAATTTTATCAGTTGATTTCTTTCAAGTAAACTCTTATCTTTCTCAATTACTCATAATAGGTAATCTGGCGAATATCCGTAAGCTCATGTTTGTTTTCACTATTTTTTGTAATTCGTTTTTGCCAATTTTCTTTTGAGTCTAAATTTTCATAGGAATAAGTGAATGACAGCATTGATTCATGGGGAGAAGTACTCACTATTTTCTTTTCTACCACCCAATCATTTTGATAGGTAAATTCTTTTTTGCTATTGATGGGGCCTTTTTCATCCCAAAAAAGAGTAATCTCATTTACTTTTTCTCGATCCTTCTCATCATAAAAAGTTGAAATTCTCATTTTGATTTTATTATCTTGGTAGGTCTCTCGGGTAATTTCATTCCCTTTTTTATCATAATAAAAATAATAACCTAGATTGGATTCTTGGTGAAGTGAAATTTTCTTGGTTTCAGGGTCTAATTTCCCAGAAATAAAACTTTCTCCGTTCCGTAAGACCTTAAAGGTATTGGCTTGCTCATCATAATTGTACTCAATCTTTTCGACTCCTACTTCTTCCTGAGATTTGATTCTCCCTTTTTCATCATAGTTGATCATTTTTTCCGGTTCATTTTGGTTACGATAGATTGTACGGTTTTTATGACCCTGGGGTGAGAAAGAAATTATTTCAACTCGCATGGCTTTACCATTTTCTTCGGTGGTAATGGTCACTTCTTTTACTCTTCCCTTTAGTCCCTCTTTGCTCAACTCAGCACTATAGTAAGGACCTTTTTCCACTTTATCTGTAGGAGCATTATTTCCGCAACCAGCAAGAAAAATTATGACCCCTAAAAAAAATAACCATTGTTTCATTTATAAGCCTCCCAGCCTTAGGCATCTTTTACCCATATATCCTTATTAGTTAATTATTGATTATTTTCCTTCTTTAATCGTAAATAAAAAAAATACTACCTCTGAATTATAGTACCCACTTACCTGCTTCGGCTAGGCCAAATCAATAATTTCGAAATTTGTTCGCATTTCATTTCCCCATAATGCTATCAAACTTTTTAAATCTTTTTGTCTGCTCAAATATAAAAAAAGCTGTATTAGATAAATCTAATACAGCTTTTCGAGATCAACCCTCTACATATTTCAACCATTTTTTACAACGTTTAATTACTTTCTCCCAATGTTCTTCCGCTTCTACTTTAGCAGTATAAGCATCTCGAAGAAGCCAACCTTTTACAATCCCCACTTGATGATAAAACTCACTGGGAGCTTTCTTCTCTTTTAGAGAATTCATCCAATCAGTGCTACAATAGCTATCTTGTAAACGGCCCAATTTTTCTTGAAACTTTTCCACTCCTTTGAGAAGTGCCGAAGTTTCTCGAATCGGTAAATAATCAGAAAGTGCCGCTAAGCTATAACGTAATTCTTTTGCTTCGACTCGAAGGTCATGGGTCCATTTAAAATCATCAAATTGATCTTCCCTGCGTTTTTCCCACAACTCACGTACTTCTTCGCTCATTGTTTTCATAGACCATTTTTCAATTGTCCAATAAGGTTCCTGGGTATTTTGCTCTGTATGGATTTTTTCGAGCCATGACCAGAAAGCAAGAAAGAGAGAAGTCAATTTTCCGTCGCCCCATTTTTCTTCCCATTGAACCACTAATTCTTTACGGCGTCTACGGATTCTTTTGCTTAGCTCCCCTTCGGCCACTTCTTTATTTGGGATGACTTGCAAAAGCTCTTCTAGCACATCCATTTCACGAAGTGCTCCAGTTTCCCAGTAACATTCCTTTATTTTTTCAATCCATCTTTCAGCTTCGCCTTCGGGACAGAAAGGGTGACCTAGTGCTAAAAGACTTCTAAGTTCTCTTACTTCCACTCTAAAATCATAGATCCATTGCCGATCATAACCAGAGTCGGCCTTTTCGATCATACTCAAAATATCAGCAGTATAAGCAATCAAAAGTTGAATAACCCCTTCTGGGGCTGGAAGCTCATCATCTAACGCAATCGGTTCTTGGCCTTTTTCTTCTTCATTTAATCCTGCCAAAGCCAGACCTCTTGAAAATTTAGTTCGCCGCTCTGGTGCGAGGCCCCAAACTTCTGAAAGAAGAGCAGCCAATTCGAGGAGAGAACCAATGGAACCAGAGAGTAGTTCTAGTTCTACTTCATGAATTTCATCTTGTTTTCCTTCGTGAAAAACCCTTCCAGTATCAATCGCCATTTCAACGACAGTCCCGTCTCCAAGAGTCAATTCTTGAATGTGGCGTTGGGTGGTTACTTCAAAAAGAATTGTCAATTTTTTTCCATTTAGATTTTTCCACTCTTTTGCAAGACCACTTTCTTTAAAAACATCTAAGTTGGGCTCCCATGTTTTTTGTTTTACATTCCACTCTTGTCTTTCATGAAGTCCCCCACGATAGGAGCCGCCATCTTTTAATGTTGCTACCCATTGGCGCCCTTCTTTTCTGATTCGATAAGCAAATCCAGCTGAAAGAAGCTGGTGATCTGTTGTATCATAGTAGACTGCTTCTAGAGCCACTTTTCGAGGTTTTTTGCTGACTAGTCCAGCCAAAACCGAAGATTTTAACAAGTCCTCTGCCTTTTTCGGTTGCAACAGTCGTAATTTTATTTCTCTTTCCATTTTTTGCCTCCTGAATTATTTTTTTACAACAATCGACTCAATTACTTTTCCTTCTGGAGGAATCCAATGCTTTATATCTAATTTTACTAGTTCTATGGTCTCAAATGCAACTTCTTTTCTTGAAAATTCATAAACCCAGTCTGAAAGAAGTGGTTCGTGACCCACCACAATTTGCACTTCTGCTTTATTGTGCTCCCATTGGGTCAGTAAAGTATAAAAATCGCCATTTGCAATCTCATCTTTAAAATGGGGAATTTCCTTAAAAGAAGCTGCTAAAATTTCAACAGTTTGTCTCGCTCGAACCAAAGGACTACTCCAAAATTCAACTGTTTTAGTGGTAAGACTATCCTTTAAATAAATAGCCAATTGTTCTGCTGCTTCTCTTCCTTCTTCCACAAGTCGCCTTTGCCCATCTGGTATTCCAATACCCGGCTCAGCTTTTCCATGTCGAATCAACCATAACTCCATCAGCACTACCTCCTATTTTGTAAAAGTTTTTTCCACACTTTGATCAATACCACCGGCTATAGAGGTGTCACAATTCAAAAACCAATTAAGCGACCAAGTAACATAAAGCGCTAAGGTGTCCCATAAAGAGTATTCATAAAATAAGAGATTAATAGAACGCTGTTCAAAAACAAACAAATCGCAATTGAAAAAAAAGCCAAGGATAACTCAAGGGCTCCAGAAAATTTTCCAAAAAATAACCGATAAGCTCTGCCGAGTGCAGCAACTAGGATAAACTGGGGAATAACCGCACCGGCCAATGAAATGAGGGCACCAAGTAAATTGGCTACAGCCCCTACACTCGCCCCAGCAAGGGGGCCAAATAAAAAACCTATCAAGATAATAGGAAAAGTACCAAAACCAATTCGAAGTGCTTCTACTTCACCCATTGGAATTCGAATACTAAAAAACGACTAAAACATTTGAAAGAGCGATCAATAAGGAACATTTTACCAGAGATTGAGTTGAGAAACACTTCACTTTTTTAAACCTCCTAAAAAATAATTCAAATTTATGATATAATGAGTCCAGTAAATTGATTTCCAATGGAAAATCAATATCAAGGAGAGTGGATAATGAAAGGTAAAATCAGCGCAGGGTTGCTGATGTACCGCTTTCGTAAAGGCCACCTCGAAGTATTTCTAGGGCATCCCGGAGGTCCTTACTTTAAGCGCCGGGATTTAGGTGTTTGGGGAATTCCCAAAGGAAAAGTCGAAGAAGGAGAGTCTCTTATCGAAGCCGCTATGCGCGAATTTGGTGAAGAGACCGGAATCCCTTTGCATAATGTACGACCCGAGAGAGATTTTTCTCCTCTCGATATGGTTCGCTTGCAAAGTGGAAAGCAAGTTTTCGCTTGGGCTTTTCGTGGAAATCACCCAGATGGTCAGCCCATTCAAAGCATAAATTATGCGGTAGAATGGCCACCGCGCTCTGGAAAAGAAATCGAGGTACCCGAACTAGATGCGGGACGCTTCTTCCCTATTTGGACAGCCCGAAGAAAAATAACTCCTTCCCAATTGCCTTTCTTAGAACGGCTAGAGGAACAAGTAAAACATCAAATCTGGGGTAGCTATACTCCTAGACCAACTAGTAGTAGTCCGATTCCAAAACAAAGACCCAATGTTGGTACTCCTCATTTTACCAGAACAATTGAAAATCAACAGCCAAAATTCCAAAAAGAAATACCTAAAAAATAAGAAACCGCTTTGGCGGTTTCTTTTTTTTATTAGAATCTTACTATTTTATTTCTATTTATTCCTGCCCCCACTGCGGCTCCAATGCATGAGGCATCATTGAGTGAAAATAACTCCACCTTTTTATCCAATTTCGTGATTACCTCATTGAGTGTCATTTGATAGAGTGGAATGCGAGTATACAAGGACCCATCGAAAATGGCTTTTATTTCTTCTTCCCCCTTTTCTTCTATCAGGTCCAGAACACCCGATAGCATTGCTCCCACCAAAGAGGCGCTTCGAATCAACACTGCCTTTGCGATTATTGTCATTTCGGCCTTTACCTCTTTATCAATCGTCAACTTGCGATCTTCCAACCATTTCTCGAGTTTATCCGAATCAAGCCACTCCGATAAATCACGGGCATGAATAGAATATGGCAAAATTCCTTGGAAATCCGAAGATTTTTCTGCTAAATAAATTCGGCCTAATTCTCCTAAATACCGACCGCCTACTTGCTTTTCTACAAGTTTTTTACCTTTATTCTGGCTTGCTTGATCTACTTTTTCGTCTAGAATCGTTAATCCTACATTTCCATAAAATCCGGCTTCCAAATTGTAAGCCATTGGCTTTTGGCCTGGATATGCATAATAAATACAAAGGTTAAAACCAGTACCACAAATTCCGCCAATTAATGTATTTTCTTTTACATAGCTGCCAGCTAATAAGGTAGCTACACTATCATTTAAAATGGCAATTGGCTTTATTTCGGGCCTGCCTTGAATGGCCAATTCAAACTGCAAGTGATGGTTAATTGGCTTTCCGATCAATTCGGGAATTTCGATTTCTTTACTCCATTCGATCAGAGTCATTTCTTCTGAGTCGCTTTGGTCAGTTACAAAAGAAAAAGCGTGACCTAAAAAAGATTTTTCGCCAATATGCGAGTGGTCAACAATCGTTTTCGCAATCTCTTTCAACGGATTTCTTTCGTGTTGTCCATTTGCAGTCAAAAAAGGAATTTCTTTTGCTTCTAAAATTTTCCAGGTGCGATTTTCTAAGGCGATTTTTTTGCATCGAATTTTTGTGCCCCCAAAGTCGACCGCCCAATACTCCCCTTGTTCTTCTCCAGTAGGTTTATTAAAATAAGAAGCCGAAATTTTAAAATGATCGCTCGAATCAGAAAAAGCCTTTTTTAATTCCTGACGAAAATCTTTCCGAATTTCTTGTAGTTCCTCCAATGATAGAGATAGATCAGAAATTTCAAAATTACTCATTGCATTCATCGTTTTCAACTTCAAAATTTGATATGATAAAATTTTTATAATAAAACACGGCTTCGCTCCAAAGAGAAAAAGCCGTGTTGTATTCTACTTT
>JAGOHU010000079.1 GCA_017995975.1 Negativicutes bacterium | reverse complement strand
GCAGAGGAGTTCGTCGATTTCTTCGGGGGATCGATTTTCGAGTACTAGCTGGGTGAGTACTCCAAAGGCGACTTTTTCGCCGTGGTAGGCGTGGTGAGTTTCTTCAAGGACTGTGAGTCCGTTGTGGACTGCGTGGGAGGCGGCGAGGCCTGAGCTTTCGAAGCCGAGACCAGAGAGGAGAGTGTTTGCTTCGACGATTTTCTCGACTGCTTCGGTGGCGACGCCATTTTCGACAGCCAGTTTGGCCGCATAGCCATATTCAAGGAGTACATCATAGGAAAGCTTGGCTAGGGCTAGAGCGGTGGTGGTAGAATAGCCACCGGGCATATTTTTATTGCCTCCGGCTACGCAGGCTTCGGCTTCAAAGCGGGTGGCTAGGGCGTCGCCCATACCAGCCACCAAGAGGCGAACCGGTGCTTTGGCGATGATCTCTGTGTCGACTAGAACTAGGTTTGGGTTTTGGGGTAGAAGTAGGTAGGATTCAAATTCGCCGGCGGCGGTATAAATAACCGAGAGGGCACTACAAGGTGCGTCGGTAGAAGCTAAGGTTGGGATGATGGCTACTGGGACTTTGCCATAGTGGGCAGCTGCTTTGGCGGTGTCTAGGGCTTTTCCGCCGCCAATACCAACGACGATGTCGGCTCCGTATTCTTGAGCCAGCTTGAGGATCCGAGCGATCTCTTCTTGACAGCATTCGCCACTAAAGACTTCGCTTTTCACTTCAATACCATGAGCACTGCAACTTTCCGTAAGAGCAGGCAATACTTGAGATAAGCCAGTCCTTCCACCTAGGGCAAAAACTTTTTTTCCTAAGAGAGATAAATGGACTCCAACTCCTTTAACCACTGCAGGGCCTTGGACATAACGAGAAGGGGCAATCAATACTTTTTCCATAAACCAAACCTCCTATTATTTATAATCTCAGATATTATTTTACCTGAAAATTCTGAATTAGGAAATATGAAGAAAAGGAGAGAGCAAGATTGTATTATCCTTAGAGAAAAACGAAGATTGAATCGAAAAATATTATTCGATTGATCAAGAGAATTATTGCCAAAAAGATTGCAAATTTAATGATTTCTTGCTACTATAGATTAGTCAGGCTGAGGAACATATTTTCCTGTAAGCCGAAGTAGAATTGGAGGCAGGGCGAGATATGAACACAGAAATGATAATGACTATTTTAATGGTATTAGATGTAGTTATTGCGTTACTTTTAATTATTGCGGTTGTTTTGCAGCCTGGTAAGAGTGGCGGCATGGGAAGCATGTTTGGAGGATCGAACGATTTTATGGGTGGACGAGGACAAGGACTGGAAGGGATGCTGGAGAAAGCTACTATTTATTTAGGAATAGGCTTTGCGACAGTCAGCCTGCTTTTGGCACGTCTGTCTATTGGTGCATAATTAAAAAGATCGTTTTGATATGGGAGAGTTCATGCTTTTGTGTGAACTCTTTTTTGTTTTATTCCGGTAAAGGCGAGGAGGAATTGAGATGCGAAATAAGGATGATTGGGCTTTTGGTCCTGAAGGGTTTTATTATGAGGGGACTTCAAATCGAGGGGTGCTTTTGATCCATGGTCTTACCGGATCGGCTGCGGAAATGCGATTGCTGGGGGAGCATCTCAATGGGCTGGGCTATCATGTACTGGCTCCCTTACTACCGGGTCACGGGACTACGGCGGCAGATTTGGCTAAGACAAAAGAGAAGGATTTTTGCGAAGCCGTACGTTTGGCTTATCATGAATTGGAGCAAAAGGCTGGTGTGGAGCACATTTATCTGGTAGGTCATTCTATGGGAGGGCTACTTTCGCTGGACCTTGCTGAACAGGGATTGGGTGAGAAGCTGGTCTTGATGGCCACCCCAGTGCATATTTATCAAAAATTAGGTGAGTTTGCTAAATTTATTCATCTTTTCAAAAAATATACTGACCGAGGGCGAAAAGGCTTTCGTTATAAAGGGAAATTGATCTATATGAGCTATCAGCTGATGCCTTTAAAGGCCTTGGCACGGATGCTTGATATTCGCAATCGGGTAGTAAAAAAGGCCGGGCTGGTTCGGGTGCCTACGTTGCTGATTTATTCGAATGATGAAACTACAGTGAAGCCAAAAAGCTCGAATCGACTCAAGAAAAAATTGGTCGGGTCTCCAGAGGTCAAGCAGGTGTGGCTTACCGAGTCGGGCCATACGATCATGCTGGATCGGAAGAGAGAAACGGTCTTTGTGGAAATTGAGAATTTTTTCAAGGAGGCAGCCAATGAATAAGGCTTTGGAGCTGGAAAAGAATTGTTTTGCTTGTGGTGAAGAGAATCCGATTGGTCTAAAGATGAAGTTTGCTTGGGAAGGCGAGGCCTATGTGAGTCGGGTCACTCTCCGTAAAGAGTATGAAAGCTTCGAGGGAGCCGCCCATGGTGGGATGATCGGGCTTCTTTTGGATGAAGTGATGGCTCGATCTTTTACAGATCGAGAAATTTATGCGGTGACTGGGAAAATGGAAATAAATTATAAGCTCCCAACTCCTGTAGAGGAAGAGCTGACCATAAAGGCTTGGTGGGAGAAGCAGGATGGGCGAAAGTATACAGTACGAGGGGCAATTTATTTGCCTGATGGTCAGATATGTGCAGATGCGACTGCTTTGATGATTCGCAAAAGAGAGGAATAAGATATGAACAAGATGCAGGAAAAATTGGCTGAGAAGATTCTTTGCTATGTGAAAGAAAAAGAGGTTAAGCCTTTACCTGAAAGAGCAATTCAGCAGGCTTTAAAGCTGTCTGCTGCGGAGATGGAAGTCTGGTCTGAGACTTTGGGCTACTTGCTGACTGATGGGAAGCTTTTGCGTACTAAAAAAGATATGATTGGTGTACCAGATCAGATGAATCTGCTGGTAGGCATTTTTTCTGCATCTTCGAAAGGCTTTGGCTTTGTCATTCCCGATGGAGTGTCTGGGGACGATGTCTTTATTTCCCCAGCAGAATGTGGGGGAGCCATGAATGGAGACCGAGTGGTCTGCCGGATTCATAGTGCTCGCTCTTTTGGACGAAAAGGTCGAGAAGGGGAAATCATCCGAATCCTAGAACGAAAGTATAAAAATGTGGTAGGGACTTTTGAGTCCGCTGGAGCTTATGGCTTTGTGGTGCCAGATGATCGAAAATTGAATTCCGATTTATTTGTGCCTGAGCGAGGGATTGGCTTTGCCAAGCATGGCGATAAGGTGATCGTAGAGATTACCAAGTGGCCAGAGCGAGGGCGATCGGCTGAGGGCTTTATTATTGATGTGCTTGGAAGAGCCGATGATCCTCATGTGGCGATGGAGTCGATTATTTTCCAATATGGAATTCACCAAAATTTCCCCAGTGCAGTGATCGATGAAGCTATGGGTGTGCCTCAAGAGGTACCGGGAGCTGCAAAAAAAGGACGACGGATCTTAAAAGATATTCCGATCGTGACGATCGATGGGGAAGATGCGAAGGACTTGGATGATGCGGTTCATGTGCACAAGCTGGAAGATGGAAATTATCTCTTGGGAGTCTATATTGCAGATGTGAGTTATTATGTGCGTCCCAGTTCGGAGCTGGATAAAGAAAGCTATGATCGGGGGACCAGTGTCTATTTACCTGATCGAGTGATTCCTATGCTACCGAAAGAGCTTTCCAATGGGATATGTAGCCTCAATGCGGGAGTGGACCGTTTGGCTTTTTGCTGTGATATGGTGATTGATCCAAAAGGGAAGATCAAGAGTTTTGAAATATATGATGCGGTGATACGAGTGTCTCAGCGTCTGAATTATCCTCAAGTGACGAGAGCTTTGGTGGAGAAAGAAGAAGCGACTCGAGCGGACCTGAGGGAATACTTGCCCATGCTAGAAGAAATGGCCAAATTGAGTGAGATCCTCAAGCAAAAACGAATGGGCCGAGGCGCCATTGATTTTGATTTTCCAGAGCTCAAGGTGAAAGTAGATGAAGCAGGCAAGACTGTGGGGATTTACAAGCGAGAACGGAATTTGGCTGAATCTATTATCGAAGAATTTATGTTGGCTGCCAATGAGACGGTGGCTAAGTATATGAGCGATCTTCAAAAGCCTTTTGTATATCGGATTCATGAAAATCCTTCGACTGAAAAGCTCCAAGAATTTGGCGAATTGATCCGCACTTTTGGCTATAAATTGCCCGATAAAGAAGAAATTGATCCGATCGATCTCCAGCGAGTCTTGACTCAAGTAAAGGGTCAGGCAGAGGAGCGGATGATTAGCACGGTGATGCTGCGCTCTTTGCGGCAGGCGGTTTATAAAGAAGAAAATAGTGGACATTTTGGCTTGGCCGCTCAGTATTATACTCATTTTACCTCGCCGATTCGCCGCTATCCCGACTTGATGGTGCATCGACTTTTAAAAAATCAATTGGGAATCAAGTCCGGTTCTGCTTCAGCGGAAGAGCAAAAGCTTGAGTATTTAGCCAAAGCGACAAAGCACGCATCGGAGCAAGAAAGAAATGCGGCTCTAGCTGAAAGAGAAGCAACGGATCTGAAAAAAGTGGAATATATGGCTCAATTTGTAGGTGAAGAATTTGAAGGCTTTATCTCTGGGGTGACCGCTTTCGGGCTCTTTGTAGAGCTTGAAAATGGAGTAGAAGGGCTGCTTCGAATCTCCAATTTGACCGATGATTATTATCAGCATTTTGAAAAAGAGTGGAAGCTGGTAGGCCAACGGACAGGCAAGCAATTCCGCCTAGGAGACCCTTTGAAGGTGAAATTAGTCAAAGCAAGCCCAGAAGAAAAGCAAATTGACTTTATCATCGCTGGAGAAGATGAAAGCACTTTTAATGGAGGAGCTCAAAAGCCTTTCTTCCGTAAGAAATTTGGTAAACCAAGTGGAAAAGCTTCTTCCAGCAAACCGATTGCTCCAAAAAAGGCAAAAGAGCCAGTCGTAGAGAAAAAAACATCGGTGACCCCAATTGATAAAGCTGCAAGTAAAAAGAAAAAATCGAAAAATCCTTTTTGGAAAACCTTGAAAAAGAAGAAGTAAGCGCTTTGGCTTGAGGTGAATTTACTATGAAAAAGAGAGCCGATCTAATTCCAAAAGATAAATTCGATCAAACCACAATTGCAGAGTTGATGAAGTTAACACAAGAAGAGATTCGTCCGATTGTACCAGAACTCATTGAATGGTTGGCCGATTTTAATTGGCCTGTAGCTCCAGAAGTTGCCAAAGCTTTAGCTTTATTTCCAGACTCGGTAATTGGAGAGTTAAAGAAACAGTTAACTCCAGAGGCGGATGATGATATTTTGAAATATTGGATTTTAGTAGGAATGATTCGGTTGTTCGAGAAAGAGAAGCAACTATTATTTCTGCCAGAGCTTCAACGAATTGTGGAAAATCCTACAAAAGGAGAAGTCTTGGAATTTGTCCTTGAAGAAGCTGACATTTGGTTGGAAAAATTAATTAAGTAATTCATACTAACGAGGTGATTTGATGATTTTGAGGGGAACGATTTTCTCCAAAGTGCTAGAAATGGATACGATTATAACGGTGGTTGCTCCCACCAATCTGAAAGCAGGGGGCAATCACAAGGTCGTTTATTTGCTCCATGGACTCTGTGGAGATGCCAATAGTTGGATCGATTTTACTCGGCTTCCGGCTTATGCCAATGAATATGATTTTATTTTTATTTTGCCAACTGTTGGCCGAAGTTTTTACACAGATATGAAGTTTGGGCCCAAATATTTTTCTTATGTGGTAGATGAATTGCCCCAATTGGCTCAGACTTTATTTAATATCTCGGCCAAGTCAGAAGATACGGTCCTGATGGGTGGCTCTATGGGAGGCTATGGGGCTTTGAAGGCCGCTTTTGCTAGACCCGAACAATATGGGGTCTGCTGTGCTTTCTCTTCGGGGAGCCTTTTTATGGCTGAGTGGTTGGAAGAGATTCGCAAGGACAAGTCGAAAGCCAAGAAATTTTACGGCCGAATGATTGACGACTTGGATGCTATGTATGGGGAAGAGCTGGTTTGCAGTGACGGCGATGATTTGCTTGAGGCCGCAAAGAAAGCGAGTGGGAATTCAATCAAGCCGAGGATTTATATGTCCTGCGGAAAAGAGGATTTTTTGCTAGAATTAAATCAGCGGTTTGCCAAAGAAATGGAACAATTGGATTATCAGTATACTTATGAAGAGATCAGAGGAGCCCACGATTGGGAGTTCTTTGATCGGGCTTTGAAGAGAGCTTTGGAATGGATTTCAAGTAATCAATAAAAGGAGAGAAAAATCATGGCTGCTCCAACAACAAAAAAAGACCCGAATCGAACTATCGCAGAAAATCGCAAGGCTCGGCATGATTATCATATTCATGAGACCTATGAGTGCGGAATGGTGCTGACCGGTACAGAGATCAAATCTCTGCGTGGCGGTCGGGCCAATCTTTCGGATGCTTATGCTCAGGTGAAAAATGGAGAAATGCTCTTGGTGGGCTTTCACATCAGTCCTTATGCTCAGGGAAATATGTTTAACCAAGACCCGACTCGAACTCGCAAACTACTACTCCATAAAAAAGAAATCATGACCCTTTATGGGCAAAGCCGGGAAAAAGGCTATACTCTAGTGCCTCTCAAGATATACCTTAAGCGAGGCATGGCCAAGCTTCTCCTCGGGCTCGCCAGTGGGAAGAAAAACTACGACAAGCGGCATGACCTGGCTGAGAAAGATGCGAAGCGAGAGATCGAAAGAGCATTTAAAGAGCGGGGTCGGGAGTAAAGATCATTTTAAAGAACTTGTGAAGTGAGGGTCATGAATGCTTAAAAATTCAAAGTGGATGCCCTTTTTAATTAGTTTTCTATTGTTAGTTAAGTTGTCAATTCTATCAGCTCAAGAAGTCATCACTTCAGAGGCTTTGATGGATGATGAAATGGCGACCTATAAAATCGATCATTATCAAGAGAAGATTCATCCCAAGTATGAGAAGTTTGATTTTACAGTTTCTTATCACTGGGAAGAGAATAAAGGCTTTCAAGGAGGTAATCCTGCTTCCATTCAGGTGGCAGGTGAGGGCGGACAATTTCTGCAAACAATCGATGTGAACTGGGTCAGCGTGGGGGAGCCGAATTTTTATATTAGGGATCTTAATTTTGATGGCTATAAGGATCTTCTTTTGCTGGTTGCCAATACGAGTCCTCGAGGAAGCAGGGCTTATCGGGGCTGGATTTGGAATAAAAAGAAAAAAGAATTTGAGGAATTTGCAGAGGCTTTACCGATTAATTTGGTGATTGACCAGGAGAAGAAGCAAATTTTGTCTACCGAGGTTTGGCTGAAAGGGCGAAATTATCGGATTTTTGAATTTCAAGGGAAGCAATTAGTCAAAATTGGTGACTTAGACATTGATTATCCGATTTCAGA
>JAGOHU010000078.1 GCA_017995975.1 Negativicutes bacterium | reverse complement strand
CCAACTGGGGCCAGTACCTTTAGTGGTGACAATATCTACAATATCACCATTATTTAATTTATGGGCCAAAGGAACCATTTTCCCATTCACTCGAGCCCCGGTACATTTATTTCCAACATCCGTATGAACCCGATAAGCAAAATCAATCGGATTGGAACCAGCAGGCAATTCGATCACATCACCTCGAGGAGTAAAGACAAAAACTTCGTCCGCAAATACATCCACTTTAAGGGTTTCCATAAACTCTTCTGTATCCCGCATATCTTGATGCCAATCCAATAATTGACGAATCCAAGATAGCTTCTCATCAAAGGTTTTTGCTCCCGAATTTGCTCCTTCTTTGTAACGCCAATGAGCAGCAATCCCGTATTCCGCTAATCGGTGCATCTCATGAGTACGAATCTGAATCTCCAAAGATGTACCATTAGAAGTGATCACCGTTGTGTGAAGAGACTGGTAAAGATTGGATTTAGGAACTGCGATAAAATCCTTAAAACGTCCTGGAAAGGGTTTCCAAAGAGTATGAACCAACCCTAAAACTCCGTAACAATCTTGGATCGAATCTACAATGACCCGAATAGCTGACAAATCAAAAATTTCGTTTAGCTGCTTATTATCTTTTTGCATTTTTCCCCAAATGCTATAAAAATTTTTGGGGCGTCCATTGATTTCAGATCGAATGGCTACCTCGTCCAATCGGCCCTTGATCATATCAATGGCTTCTTGGATCTCCGCTTGTCGCTCTTCTCGGCGATGTTGGACTTGCTCTACCAGATCATAATATTCTTCCGGATGTAAGTAGCGAAAGCTCAAATCTTCTAATTCCCATTTAATATTAAAAATCCCCAGCCGATGCGCCAGAGGTGCAAATATCTCTAAGGTTTCCTTAGCAATACCTTTTTGCTTTTCTGGAGCCATATGGCTCAATGTTCGCATATTATGAAGTCGGTCAGCCAATTTGATGAGTACCACTCGCAAGTCTTTCGCCATAGCTAGAAGCATCTTGCGGTGACTTTCTAGTTTTTGCTCTTCCTTGGATTTATACTCAATTCGGCTTAATTTTGTCACCCCATCCACCAGCATTGCGACTTCTGGGTCAAATTGCTGAGAGATTTCTTCCAATTGAATTGGAGTGTCCTCCACCACGTCATGTAGCAATGCGGCTTTCAAAGTCGCCAAATCCACCTGCAAGATGGCCAATATTTTCGTTACTCCTAAAGGATGGAGAATATAAGGCTCCCCAGACTGGCGGCGTTGAGAGTCATGAGCCGATAGAGCAAGCGAAAAAGCGGCCTCCAAGCTGACCAATTGTTCACTTGTCGGTTGCTCTTTTATACAGCCTACAATTTCACGAAACTCTGACCAAGCAACTGCTTTTTCCTCTTCGGTCATCCCATGTTCTTTTTCTTCGCTCACACTATCCCTCCTTTATTATTCATACTTAAGTAACGTTTCTACTGGGTAACCTTTTAATTTATCCCGCCCATCTAAATAAGTAAGCTCAATTAGAAAAACAAAACCTGCCACAACACCGCCCAATTCCTCAATCATACGAGCTGTTGCTTCCGCAGTGCCGCCAGTAGCCAGTAAATCATCTACCACCACAATAGGCTGACCTTTTTGAATTGCATCTCGATGAATTTCCAGCACATCAGTCCCATACTCTAGGGCATACTCGTGACTAAGAACTTCGGCGGGAAGCTTTCCGGGCTTTCGAACTGGAATAAATCCTTTTTTCAAATGATAAGCCACTGCGGCTCCCAAGATAAATCCTCGGGACTCAGGGCCAACAATCACCTCGGGATTCATAGGGCGTACTTTTTCAGCCACTTCATCAATCATAGCAGCAAAAGCCTCGCCATTTTTCAGCAATGTAGTAATATCACGAAATAAAATTCCTTTTTCCGGAAAATCTGGGATCGTCCGAATTGCATCTTGCCAATTCAATTTACTCACAATTTTTACCTGCCTTTTCTACTTGTTCTTGATAAGTTGCTGAATGTTCCAAAGTGGTCTTCTTTTGATGAGCCCCTTTATAACAAATCAATTCTTCTGTAATTCGCTCAATAAATTGTAATTCCTCAAAAACCTGAAGAAAAAAATCCACTTCTTGCCAAGTGGCACTGCTATTTTTTTTCCGCCACAAAGCGCCGATAAATTCCACAACTAAATAATCACTTCTTCGCCCCTCTTCGGTTAATAAACGATAAAATTCTGCAAATTTTTGACGTTCTACCGAAAAAGATTCTTGCCTTGCATCATCATTTACTTGTGGGCATAGCACTTTCTCCTCAATTGGTAACTCAGCCAATCCAACTTGGTCCAGAGTGATTTCAAAAGTTTCTTTACCATTCCACACATTTTTCTTAATTTCCCCAAATCCGTGAATGAAGTGACCAATCATAAACTGTGAAAAATCTTCGCCTCGATTCCATAGCACCCCTTCGATTGTACGAATGCCATCCCCTAGAACCAATTTTAAATGCTTCCCTTCGGCTCCGATCTTACGAATTCCTTGAAGAGTCAAAAAAGGAAAAATAAATTTAGGCGCTGAATTCGCCATGCCAAAAGGGGCTAGCGAAGCGATCTGATCTAATAATGAATCCGAAATCTCGCCGAGTTGAATAACCCCATCCGCTTCTCGAGAAGGAATCAAATCGGTCTCTGAAAGTCGCTCCGCAATCTCCCTTTGAAACATCTCTCGAAAAGCGGATAAATTTTCTTTTTTCAAAGCAAGCCCGGCCGCTTGACGATGACCGCCAAACTTAGCCAACCACTCTCGGGTGCTGGAAAGTACTCCGTGCAAATCTAAAGCAGGAATACTTCGCCCCGAACCTTTGATCTCTTCTTCTCCACCACACAAGAGTAGGGTAGGTCGCCAAAATTCACGGGCAATACGAGAAGCGACAATTCCAACCACGCCAGGATGCCAATCCGATGAATGAAGAACCAGTCCACTTGGCAGCTCTGGCAAATTTCGAACTTGGGCTCGAGCTTCTTCTGATATGACTTTCTCCACTTGCTGCCGTTCTTGATTAATTTGATTTAGCTCCTCTGCAATTTCTCTGGCTTCTAATTTATCGGTACATAAAAAAAGTTTGACTCCCAGAGTCGCATTCTGCAGCCGTCCTGATGCGTTGAGCCTTGGCCCAATGGAAAAACCTAAATCTCTTTCACTAATCAAAGGCAATTTCAATCCTGCCACTTCGGCCAGAGCGTTAAACCCGACCGAAAGGCTCTTCCGAAGTTCCTTAAGGCCTCGTTTTACAATCAGGCGATTCTCATCTACTAAAGGAACCATATCGGCTACGGTAGCCAAAGCGGCCCAACCAAGCAAATCTTCAATCCCAGTGAGGTCATTGGAGCGAGTCCGCCAGATTCCTTCTGCCAGCTTATAAGCCACTGCTCCGCCAGCTAAAGAACCAACTGGTTTTGAATTAAAATGAGGATTGATTAGGCTAAAAGGAGCTGGGAAAGTCTCACCCGGCAGATGGTGATCTGTGACAATTATATCCATCCCTTGAGATTGGTATTTTTGAATCAATTCAGCCGAACTGGTACCACAATCTACAGTAATTAAAAGCGTGACTCCTTGACCAAGCAGATGAGCTAAAGCCCCATCATTTAGTCCATAGCCTTCTTCTTGACGATCTGGGATGTAATACTCAATAGGGTATCCCAATCGCTTAAAAAGCTCCATCAAGATCGCCGTACCGACGATACCATCTACATCATAGTCTCCATAGATGCAAATTTTTTCTTTCTTCTCAATTCCCTGTTGAATTCGCTCTACTCCCTTGGCCAGTCCATCCCACTCTTCGATCTTGGAAAAACCTGCCGAATCTTCGGAGAAGAACCGTTCAACTTCGGTTAATTCTTGAATCTTACGATTCACTAAAAATTGAGTCATTAGGGGCGTAGTGTCCCATAAATCAGCTAAACAAAATAAATCTCTTCGATTAATCTTGGGTAAAATCCATCTTTCTGTTTTCATTTCCGCCCCCTTATTCTCAATTATACCGTAGGATTTTCTCAAAAGATAGCGGTTATCATAAAGTTTCATAAAAAAAAGAGCGGATATTTCCGCTCTTTCAAGAAACTAATTACCCTTGGTTTGTAGTAGCCGGTTTTTCGTTTTTAAACATGAGCCAAATCGCTGGAGCAATAAAAACCGATGTAACACAACCAAAGGTAAAGCCAATGGTCATTACCAAAGCTAAGTCTTTTGTAGTATCTCCACCAAATAAGTAGAGAGCCACTGTGGTAAACAATACAATCGCTACAGTAAAGATTGATCTTTTCAAAGATTGATTGATACTAAAATCAACTAACTCCATGAGAGATTCGCCAGGCTTGCGACTTTTTAAATTTTCGCGAATTCGATCATAAATAACAATGGTATCATTGATTGAAAAACCAAGAATTGTCAAAATAGCTGCAATAAAATTGGAATCCACTGTGCCTCCTAAGAATGAGTAAATCCCCATAGTGACAAGCACATTATAAATCAGTGAAATGATCCCAGCCACCGCAAATCGATATTCAAAGCGTGCAGAAATATAGATTAGGATCAATAGCAGTGAAATCCCGCAAGCAATCAAAGCATTTTTAGCGAGCTCACTCCCTACAGTTGCCCCTACTTTTTCAATCCGGAGTACATTAAATTGACCAAATTTATCACCTAAATTTTTCATCAATGTAACCCGCTCTTCATCACTCAAGTCACGAGTACGAATAAAGATATTATTTCCAGCTTGAGCATCTTTACCTGATTGGCCCGCTACTTGGATCATGCTACTATTTCCTAAATCTTGTTTGTCCATAATATCCCGCACTTCACCAATGCTTACGGATTTTTCAAACCGTACATCAATCAAAGAACCGCCAGTAAAGTCGATTCCCAAGTTAAACCCTTTAGTCGCAAGACAGGCAATGCTAAGTGCTGTAAAAAGAACAGCAATCGAAAGCCAGATCGTACGATATTTCATCAAATGTAATTTCATGACTTTCCCTCCTTAGCCTCCGTAAAATTTAAGATTTTTTAGTACGTTGCTACGAATAAACGTAATCAACAAATAACGAGTTACAGTTACTGCAGTAAACATACTCAGTACATTTCCGATCGCCAGAGTCACAGCAAATCCTTTTACTGGACCACTACCAAAATAGAAAAGTACAATTGCTACTACAAAACTAGTCATATTCGAGTCTACAATGGTGTTGAAAGCTCGAGAAAACCCTAGCTCCATTGCGGCTCTTAAAGTCTTTCCAGCTTGAAGTTCCTCTTTAAATCGTTCGAAAATCAAAACGTTTGCATCCACTGCCATACCAATTGAAAGGATAATTCCAGCAATCCCTGGTAGGGTTAGAGTAGCATTTAAGAGAATCAAAGCCCCTAAAGTCATCAATACATAAAGAACCAATGCGATATCTGCAATCAGTCCAGGAATGCGGTACATGACCAATAAGAAGATAAATACGGCCGCAATTCCCATTGCGAAAGCTCTTTCAGACTTTACTTTCGAATCTTCCCCAAGGGTCGGTCCAATGGTACGAATTTCAAGTACTTCGACTTTGACTGGCAATGCACCAGATCGAAGTAAGAGTGCAATATTTTGAGCATCTTTTAAATCTTTTTGTCCAGTAATTTCAGCTTTTCCGCCTTCAATTACACTTTGAACAGTTGGTTTAGTAAGTTCTTCTCCATCTAAGTAAATGCCGATTTGTTTGCCTAGATTTTTGCGAGTTGCATCAGCAAATTTCTTTGCACCTTCATCGGTAAACTCAAGATGTACCACTGCCTTACTTTGAGTATTCAGCGCAGCACTTGAGTTTTTCAAGTCCGCCCCAGTTAAAAGCACTTTCTCCGCTGGGTCTCGGAATTCCAGCTGAGCGGTTTTTCCGATCAAAGCAATCGCTTTATCTGGATCATTGATTCCAGGAAGCTCTACGATGATACGGTCAGTACCTTCTTGTTGAATAATCGGCTCAGTAAGTCCAAGCTCATTGACTCGCTTCTCAAGAATGGCATACACCTGACCCACCGTCTCTTGATTGACTTTATTATGTTCTGTATCTGATAGTTTGAGTACCACATGAGTTCCACCTTGAAGGTCCAAACCTTGCTTGATACTGAGAGCAAGTGGCTTAGCATACAAAGCAAAAGCTCCTAGAATGGCAATGCTGATTGCTAAAAAAATCAGCAAAGGTTGTTTGCGCACACGAATTCCTCCTCATTACGGGCTTACCTGAGTAAGTCCTGCATTACTAACTAGTTTAGTCATTTGGATATCATGAGATTCTTTAGGAATCAACCAATTCATTTGAAAATCCCAGCCAATCCCGATAAATTCACCCTCGATGGCTTCCAGAAAGCGATCATAAAAACCGCCTCCCATCCCCATCCGATATCCTTCCGAATCAAAAGCAACTCCAGGAATCCAAAAGAGGTCAATCTGATCTACCGAAGTAAAGATCAAATCTTTCGGTTGTAAAAATCCCAACTGGGTCTTTACAAGCTCTCCTTCATACAAAGAAGCTTTCATCACAGTAGGAGCCATCACGGCAGGAATGTAGATTGTCCAGCCCAGCTTCTGAGCTTGCTCCATCGCTTCCTGCAAATCTGGCTCTTCTTTTAATGCCAAATAGGAAAATAACTTGCCTACCTTACGACTTGATAAATCTTGAAGTAAAGTCTGGCAAATCTCCCTACTCTTTGTCTTTCGCTCTTCTAAGGAAAGATTTTTTCTTCTCTGCCGAATCTGGTCTCGTAGCTCTTTTTTTAGATTTTTCATTTACTCTTTGGTAATGACTGAATTGACAGCAGTTCGGCTGAATTCTAGCTCCAGACCTTTAGAGACTTCAATTCCGACAGTAGTATCGCCCAATCTTACAATTGTTCCATGAACGCCACCGATCGTAACAACTTGGTCGCCCCGCTTCAAATTGGACAACATGGTACTTCGTACGGATTCTTGGTTTTTCTGGGGTCGCCAAATCATAAAATAAAAAATAAGTCCCATTGCGACAATCGGTCCGTAGGTAATTAGTTGGCTCATCATTTCATTGCTCACTCTTCATTCCTCCTCAATAAATTAACACTTTCTTTAATTCGAGTTTTTTGTTCATTATCCTTTGCCATCTTGATAAATTGTCCAAAATTCTTTTAAAAATTCTGGATACCGATCTTCCAAAATGGCTTCCCGAGCCCGTTCTACCAGTCTTAGTAAAAAATGAATATTATGGATGCTTAAGAGTTCAAGACCCAAAACTTCCTCCGCTTTAAATAAATGACGGATATAAGCTCTGGAAAAATTCTGGCAAGCATAACAGGTACAACCTTCTTCAATCGGCTCAAAATCTCTTGCATATTGAGCATTTCGAATCACCACTCGTCCCTTTGCAGTGAGGGCGGTTCCGTTTCGAGCCACCCGAGTCGGATAGACACAGTCAAACATATCGATCCCACGAGCAATT
>JAGOHU010000077.1 GCA_017995975.1 Negativicutes bacterium | reverse complement strand
CTCCAGCTTCCAGTAATTGTTTCATTGAAATAACAGCCATTTTCTTCCTCCCGTTTTTCCTCTGCAGGCGTTTAATTTTATTTTTCTTGGCACAGGATGAACCACTGCATGTGTATTTGTACCGTTAATAATTTTAACACATTTTTTTTCCATTCACAAGTCAATTTGAAATTACTCAAACAAAAAAGCAGACCTGCTTTAGGCAAGCCCACTTTTCTCTAAGTACCAAAATACTTTGGGTGCTATTTCATTTTTTTCAGTTCATCCAATACTCGCTCATTGAGGACCTTGATATAAGTTCCTTTCATTCCCAAGGATTTGGATTCAATGACTCCAGCACTTTCAAATTTTCGCAGTGCGTTTACAATCACCGAGCGGGTAATCCCTACTCGATCTGCAATCTTGCTTGCCACAAGAAGTCCTTCATTCCCATCCAATTCGCCTAAGATGTGAATAATCGCTTCCAATTCGGAATAGCTTAGTGTGTTCAAAGCCACTTGCACAGTTGCTTGTCGGCGTGCTTCTTCTTCGATTTTTTCGCTACGATCTTTTAAGATTTCAAGCCCCACCACAGTAGCTCCATATTCACTCAGAATCAAATCAGAGTCAGTAAATTTCTTTTCAAACTTAGCAACAATCAACGTGCCCAAACGACGCTCCCGTCCACCAAAGATCGGGATAATGGTAGTGAATTTTTCTTGAAATAAGCATTTCTCTCCATCACTAAATGCACATTCCCCCTCTTTGAGAGTTAAGTTTGGAGTCACTTCGTTGTGGCGACTCAGCCAATTGGTATAGTATTCGGGGAATATCCCACGATCCAATACTTTTTCGCACATAATGCGGCACTCAAAATCACCTAACAGAGCATAGCCCATTACGTGACCTTCTTTTGAAACGATATAAACATTGGCTCCCAAAATCGTGCTGAGCCCCTTGGATAAGGAACCAAATTCCACCTTATCCTCAGCTTGTAAAATTTTATTAATGGCTCTGGTTTTTTCAAGCAAAGCTTTCATTCTTTTTCATCCTCTCTTCTCACTCTATAAAGTTAAGCTCTTGGATGAGCTTTTCGATAAACTGCCAGTAATCGTTCCTGACTCACATGAGTATAAATCTGAGTGGTAGAGATATTCACATGACCTAAAAGTTCTTGAACTACTCGCAAATCTGCACCATGATTTAATAAATGAGTAGCAAAGCTGTGACGTAACACATGAGGTGAAATCCCGTATCTCTCACTACAAAGCAACGACCACTTCTTCACAAGACCTTGGACGCTACGAACAGATAGCCCGGTTCCACGGTTACTTAAAAAGATACTATCAGTTTGTATCGTTTTTTGCAGCTTCGGTCGCCCTTGGGACAAATATCTCTCCAGCGCACCCAAGGCAGGTACTCCTAAAAATGCAAGCCTCTCTTTTGATCCTTTCCCAAAGACCATAAGACAAGATTGATCTTTATAAAAATCCTGCAACCTGAGACCACACAGTTCCCCCACGCGCATCCCACTACTATAGAGCATCTCTAATATCGCTCGGTCTCGAATTCCCTCAGGAGTATCCTCAGGAGGCATTGTCAACAATTCTCGAACCCCTTTTTCCTCCAAATAGAGTGGGAGTTTTTTTTCTTTCTTTGGACCTCGAAAACTTTCCATCGGATTTACCGAAATCATTTCATTCCGCTCAAGCCAACGAAAATAGGCCCGCAACGTGGCCATTTTTCTTGCAATTGTATTTTTTTCTCGTTCCAACGATCGAAGCCAAGAAAAATAGCTCCGAATCTGCCGAAGCGAGCCTTCGAATACTTGCTCTCGCCGATGAAAAAAATCATAGATTTCTTTTAAATCTCGCTGGTAAGCTAACCGAGTATTGGATGACAGACCACGCTCAAACTCGACATAGTCTAAAAATCGTTTTCTCTCATCCATACAAAATCCTCCACAAAGTAACACAAAAACTCATATCAGTATAAAAACAGATTCCACCTCATTTGTCAATGTATTTTCTGAATTGACTCAATATTCCAAAAGATCGTTCACTTAATAACGAAGCTCGCAATTTTTTATCCCGCACCGGTGGGTCCAATGGTGGAAAGAGCCCTAAAGTAGCGTTCATTGGTTGAAAACTCTTGCCCGTAAAAGTAGTAATATAATTGAATAATGATCCCATAGCCATTTCGTTCGGAAATACAACTGGCTCTTTTTCTTGGACTAGCAAAGCCGCATTGATACCTGCGGCCAATCCGGAAGCAGCCGATTCGATATAACCTTCTACACCAGTCATTTGGCCTGCAAAGAAAATACGTTGATCCGTTCGAAGCTGCAAGGTAGCCAGCAGCAACCGGGGTGACTCGATAAAAGTATTTCGGTGCATCACCCCATAGCGAGAAAATTCCGCATTCTCCAGCCCGGGTATCATTCGAAATACTCGTTTTTGCTCTGGCCATTTCAAGTGAGTTTGAAAGCCGACCAAGTTATAAAGGCTTCCTTCCAAATTTTCTTGGCGAAGTTGTACCACCGCATAAGGACGTTTTCCGGTAGCCGGGTCTAATATGCCGACTGGTTTTAAAGGTCCAAAACGAATTGTGTCTTTCCCACGACGAGCCAATTCTTCCACAGGCATACAACCTTCAAATAGCTTTAAGGGTTCAAATTCTTTTCTAGGAGCCAGCTCAGCTCCGACAAGAGCTTCGTAAAATTTCTGATACTCGTCCTCATACATGGGGCAATTTAAATAATCATCCCCATCGCCTTTTTGATAACGAGATTGACGAAAAACTTTGTCAAAATTGATCGAGTCCGCTTCTACAATAGGAGCCGCTGCATCATAAAAATAAAGTGATTCATCGCCAGTGAGTTCTTTGATCGACTCACTAAGGGCTTCCGAAGTGAGAGGACCACTAGCCACAATCACAATCCCCTCTTTTGGAATTTCCAATTGCTCAGTCCGACAAATCTCTACCAAAGGATGATTTTCTAAGACCTGGGTAATATATTGACTAAAGCCATCACGATCTACTGCTAAAGCGCCACCTGCAGGCACTCGATTCGCATCAGCCGCCTTCATAATCAGTGAATCAAGTCGGCGCATTTCTTCTTTTAAAATCCCCACCGCATTTGTAAGTCCCGCAGCTCTCAATGAATTACTACAGACCAGTTCAGCGAACTGGTCTGTGTGATGAGCTGGTGATTTTTTGGATGGACGCATCTCAATTAATTGGACTGGTATTCCCCGCTCTGCAAGCTGCCATGCAGCTTCAGAACCAGCAAGACCAGCCCCAATCACCATTACTTTTTTCATTTATTGTCACTCTTTCTTTGCTACTTTTTTTACTTTTTCAATTGTTTTTTTCAAGCCGCTCGCTTTAGCTGTAGTTGCCTTGGGGGCCGCTTTTTTCTTTGTGGTTGTAGCTGCTTTCTTGGTAGCCGTTTTTTTCGCAGGGCTAGCTACTTTTTTGGTCGTCTCTTTCTTCTCTCGAGTCGAGCATTCCAAATTACCACATTGGGTACGATTGAATTTCTTGGTCATAAAATGACCACAAGTTGGGCAATTCTCCAATTGAGGTTCATCCCAGCTCACACAAGTGCATTCGGGATAACGACTGCAACCCCAGAATTTCTTTCCTTTTTTGCTTCGTCGCTCTACAATCATTCCTTCTTTGCAGAGAGGGCAAGCAACACCCGTTTCTTTCACAATCGGTTTGGTAGTCTTGCATTCTGGGTAATTTGGACAAGCCATAAAAGTACCAAATCGCCCTTGCTTGATCACCATCATTTGAGCACAGTTTTCACAAGGCACATCAGTGACTTCTGGTTCGGTCGATACATCGATCTTCCCGATCTCTTCTTCTGCTTTGACGACCGCAGTCTCAAAAGGTCCATAAAATTCAGCCAACACTTCTTGGTAAGAACTATTTTTTTCTTCAATTCCATCGAGTGCGTCTTCCATTTTAGCAGTGAAATCTACATCCACAATACGGGGGAAGTATTCTTTTAACAAATCAACAACAATCTTACCCAAATCAGTTGGATGAAATTGCTTTTGCACCCGCTCCACATATTTTCGAGCAATAATCGTTTCAATGGTAGGAGCATAAGTACTCGGCCGGCCAATCCCTTTTTCCTCCATCAGCTTAATCAAACTTGCCTCATTGTAACGAGGTGGTGGTTGGGTAAAGTGTTGTTCTGGCTCGATTTTTCGAATATGAATGAAATCACCTGCGGTAAAGTCAGGCAGATTCATTTGCTCTTTTTTCTCTTTCTCATCTTTGCTTTCTTCATAAATCGCTGTAAATCCAGCAAATTTGAGCTTCGAAGCATTGGAGCGAATTTCATAATCTCCTGCTGTAGTAACAATCGTCATCTGATCGTACAAAGCCGCTTCCATTTGGCTGGCCATAAAGCGTCGCCAGATCAGATCATAAAGTTTGTATTGGTCATTGGAAAGAAAGGGCTTCGCTTCTTCTGGAGCTAATGATGCCAAACTAGGCCTCACCGCTTCGTGAGCATCCTGAGCATCTTTCTTCTTCCCATAAACTGGTGGTTTGGAGGGCAAATACTCTTTACCGTACTTGGCTTCTAGCCAATCTCTTGCTTCGGTTGTCGCAGTCTCAGAGACCCGAGTCGAGTCGGTACGCATGTAAGTAATCAGACCCATCTGCCCATGAGAGCCTACCGAAAGCCCCTCATAGAGTTGCTGGGCGATTTGCATGGTCTTCCGAGCTCCATAGCCTAATTTACGAGAAGCATCTTGCTGGAGAGTACTTGTGGTAAATGGGGGCTGAGGATTTCTCTTACGAGATTTTTTCTCTACCGACTTTACTTTGGCTTCCGACTTTTCTAGATTCTGCTGATGAAATTTCGCTTCTTTTTCTGAGCTAATTCCCAATTTTTTACCTTGATATTGAGTCACATTCCCATCAAATAAAGTTGACTTCAGTTCTTTGCTCAATTTTGTATCAATGGTCCAATACTCTTCGGAAATAAAAGCCTCGATTTCCGCTTCTCGATCACAAATCAGCCTTACTGCAACCGACTGCACTCGGCCTGCGCTAAGACCCCAACGCACTTTTTTCCACAAGAGAGGGCTCAATTTATAGCCTACAATACGGTCTAGTAAACGTCTTCCTTGCTGAGCGTCTACTACAGGAATTGCAATTTCTCTTGGATTTTTCACTGCTTCTTTGATTGCATCTTTGGTAATTTCATTGAAAACCACTCGGTCTTTTTGCCCAGTTGGCAAATCTAGCATAGTTGCTAAATGCCAAGCAATGGCCTCGCCTTCGCGATCCGGGTCAGTTGCGAGAAGTACTCGATCGGCTTTTTTCGCCGCAGTTTTGAGCTGCTTGATCAAATCTCCTTTGCCTCGGATATTAATATATTTTGGGGAAAAATTATTTTCTACATCAATACCAAATTGACTTTTTGGTAAATCTCGTAAATGTCCCATCGAGGCAAGTACTTTGTAATTTCTGCCTAAATATTTCTCAATTGTCTTCGCTTTCGCCGGTGACTCTACAATTAAAAGCGTTTGCCCCATCTTAGTCCCCCCATTTCTACTTTATAATGAAACTTTTCGAATATATCCTTGTAATCCTTCATTTTTAATTAGCCCCTCGATCTCCATTTCAAGCAGTAATAGACTGGCTTTTCCCCAATCCATTCCACTCAATTCGCTGATGGTTTCCAAAAGTAGAGGTTCATCTGCTTTCAGAATAGATAATATCAACTTTTCAGATTCTGTAAACTCTTTTTTTATTTTTGGTGCAATCAATTTCCCTTTTTCACCAATCTCTTCCAAAATATCTTGGACTGAAACAACCAGCTTGGCCCCTTGTTGAATCAACTGATTTGTCCCACTGCTACTTTCCGATAAAATACTACCGGGTATCGCAAAGACTTCTCGGTTTTGCTCTAACGCAAGATGAGCCGTAATCAAGCTACCGCTTTGGGTGGCAGCCTCGATCACCAGTGTGCCTTCACACAAGCCACTTAGGAGACGATTGCGAGCTGGAAAATTCCCGGCCATCGGCGGCATCCCAAGGGGATATTCAGAAATTAGAGCTCCTGATTCGGCAATATGAGCAAATAGACCACGATTTTCTGGCGGATAGGCAATATCTACTCCCGAACCGAGTACCGCAAAAGTCGGGCCTTTTTTCAGAGCCCCTTTGTGAGCACAAGTATCAATCCCTCGGGCTCCACCACTAACCACGCTGATCCCAGCCTCGGCCAACTCTTCTGCCAGCCTTTCTGCTACTCCTCGCCCATAAGTGGTACACTTTCGAGCTCCTACGATCGCAATCCCTTTGGTAAATTCCTTCAAACTCCCCTTCACATAAAGTAATTGAGGAGCTGAATCAATCTCTTTAAGTAAAGCCGGATATTCTAAATCGGACTTCAAAAGAATTTGAACTTTCTTTTGTGCCAATTCAGCTTCTAAATTTTCAACTATCGTTTTCTTTTTTGTTTCCCCAAACTCTCGAATGACATTCATCGGAATCCCCTCGACTTCTTGCCAATCATTTTGCCAAGCCGCTTCGGCAGTTCCGAAGTAATCTAGCAAGACTTGAGTACGTTTGGAGCCTAGACCATTTATCATAGAAAGAGCTACCTTATAATATCTTTCCACCAAAAGTCACCTCGATCTTTTCTCTATTCTTGGTTTTCCAGTTTTTTTATTGTATCATACAGTTATATCATGAAATTGATTTTTATTGGAGGTTAGTTATGAAACAGCGTTCTCGTCTTACTCCTTCTCAGTTTGACTTCCCCATAGAAAAGTATAAATCTGGCTATTATGCAGACAGTTATTTCAATCGAACCAAACTAATTTTAGAAGAACTAAACCCAGAGGTAGAAGTCTTGATGCAAGTCTTCCAAAGAAAAGAGGCCCTTCTCTGTGGTATGGATGAAACGTTAGCAATGCTTGCCCTCTGTGTGGAAAATCCTGAAAAAATAAAAGTCCACGCTTTGAAAGATGGCGACTCAATTTCGCCTTGGGAGACCGCTTTGACGATCGAAGGACCTCTCACTGAATTTGTTCATTTCGAAACTCTTTACCTGGGCTTTCTTTCCCGGCAAACAAAAATTGCGACCAATGTCTCCAAAGCGGTGAAAGCTGCCAATGGTAAACCGGTTCTCTTTTTCCCTTCCCGTTTTGATTTGCCTGAAGTACAAGAAAAAGATGGCTATGCTGCTTTTATAGGTGGAGTCATCAGTGCTTCCACTCCAGCAAATAACTATTACTCTGGCCTCGAAGCCGCCGGTACGATCCCTCATGCGATCATTGCCGCTTTCGGTGGCGACACAGTGGCTGCTACAAAAGCCTTTGACCAAGTAATTGACCCAAAGGTAAACCGAGTCGCATTAGTGGACTACACCAACGATTGTGTCAACACTTCCTTGGCAGTAGCTCGTGAATTAAAAGAGCGTTTGTGGGGAGTCCGCTTGGATACCAGCGACAGTATGGTAGATCGTTCTTTGTGGGATCAGA
>JAGOHU010000076.1 GCA_017995975.1 Negativicutes bacterium | reverse complement strand
GATCAATATCGTCTTCTACGCCTGCTAATACGCTGAAAGAAGCAGCTGGGATTGGTGTAAGCTTGACTGGATCTGCTGCAAAAGCAGTCGCCCCAGTTAGGATAAATAAGGAGAGAATTAATGAAAGTAAACCAAGTTTTTTCATAATAAACACCTACTTTTCAAATTTATAATCAATGTAATTACAAATTCATTGTAGCATAAAAAAAGTGGATAGCAAATAACCAAAACTATTGCATTTTGTTAAAAAAATACGATTATGAATAAAAAATTGTTAAAATCAACGTTTTTCGATTTTGATATTTTTGATTACAACTGGCACTAATGGCTTGTCTGCTTGACCTGTAGGAACTTTACCGATTGCTCGGACCACTGATATTCCTTCGATCACTTTTCCGAATACTGCATGACGTCCATCTAAATGGGGAGTAGGGCCAAGAGTAATAAAAAATTGAGATCCTCCTGTATTGGGTCCTGCATTCGCCATAGAGAGAATTCCTTCTCCGCTGTGGGTTAAATCAGAATGAAATTCATCTTCAATTTGGTAGCCAGGACCACCACGACCTGTACCAGTGGGGTCACCGCCTTGGATCATAAAGCCATCAATGACTCGGTGGAAAGTGACACCAGAATAATAATTTTTTTGAACCAAATCGATAAAGTTTTTTGAAGTTTTGGGTGCTTTATCTGCTTCAAGCTGAATGGTAAAATTACCCATATTTGTCTCGAAAACAGCAACCGTTGTTTCTTTAGCACACCCTGTAGCCGAGAAAGCGATTAGCAAAATGAATAATAGAAAAAGGGATTTAGAAAATTTCATAATATACTCCTTTACTTTTCAGATATTTCCTTTCGATTATAACTTTTTTTTGAAAAAAATAAAAGTCCAGAGCGAATCTCAAAATTGATGTTAAATTTATTGTATAATATGACTACATAATGAAATGAAGTTTTAGATAAGAGGTAAAAATGTGGAAAAATTTTTTAATCGGTGGTTAGCTTTTAATTATCAGTTGATAAAAGTACTTCTCTTTTTTCTGGCTCTTTTAAGTTTGCTCCGACTCATTTTTTTATTCTTTTATTTCTCCCAGTGGAGCGAAGGTCCAGCGAGCGAGATTATTAACATGCTGTGGTATGGGGTGCGCATTAATTTGAAAAGTGCTGGTATTGGTGGAGTACTATGGGCGATTTTGATCGGAATTCCAGTGCTTCTATTTGGTCGGTTTAAGCTGTGGGAAAGGCTTGCAAAAGGAATCATAAATTTATGGATTGGAATTACCTTGTTTCTCGGTTTTGCTTCGATTCCATATTTTTATTATTTCAACACAGGTTTTAATTATCTACTCTTCCAAGGTTTAGATGAAAAATGGACAGACTTGAGTAAGACTTTTTTTGCCAATAAATCTTTTATTGGTCTTTTTATTGGTTTTTTTATTTTATATTTCTTTACTTGTAAGCTATGGCAATGGTGGATGAAAGATTCGTTGGCAACTAAAATTGAAGTTTTACCTTTCCAAACGAAAAGAAATGCTACTATTCTCCTTGTTCCAGCTATTGTTATCTTAGCCATATTTTGTCGATTCGGTGGCAGTCTTACTTATGGAAAGTCTCTTCACTGGGAAAACTATGCAGTGGTCTCGAACGATGTATTAAATGAATCTATTTTAGATGGGGTACAAGCGAGCTATCGAGCTTGGCAGCAGAGAAAAATAGTAATCAAGACGACGACTAGAACGACAAACCCAGAGCAAATGAAATCATTGGTAAGAGAATTGCAACCCAATTCTAGTTTGCTGGATCAGAATATGGACAAAATATCTTCCTACATTTACCGGAAATCAGAGGGAGAAAAAATTCCGAAACCTCAACATATTTTTATTATTTTAGGAGAAAGTCAAGGTGAATGGCCTTTGCTTCCAGAGTATAGAGAATTAAAATTGGCAACTGGAATGAAAGAAATTCTCCAAAGGAAGGATAGCATCTGGATTTCAGAAGTGCTCCCCAATGGTCCCTTCACAATAATGGGGCTTCAATCAGTGGTAGTCGGCTTGGCCGATGGAAAACAAAACCCTCAATTTCAAAAACGAAGTTACTCAGAAGTCTATGAAACTGGGTTAGCGAGTCAAATGGCCAAGCTGGGCTATAAAAGTAATTTTTGGTATGGAGGCCCCGAGACCTGGGAAGAAATCGAACGATTTACTCTCGCCCAAGGATTTAATCAATTTTATGGGATGGGAAGGCTTAATAAAATTGAGAAACGAAGTGTCTGGGGCATATCAGATCATGATCTTTATGAGGGGATTGCCGAAGAATTTGATGGAACCGAAGCTACAGTGAATGTGATCTTAACGACCTCAAATCATGCACCTTATCAGATTGACTATATAAAAGAAGGGTTCCCAATTGAAGAAATCAAAAAACATCTGACTCCAGAACAGCAAAAAAATCAGCGACTGATTGATCAGTTGGGGCACTATTGGTATGCAGATCGAGAAATGGCAAAATTTGTAGAAAAAATGCGGGGTAAATATCCAAATAGTTTGTTTATATTGACTGGCGATCATGGGACTCGCTTTAACTTAGAGAATCAAGCCGGACTGATAAAACGAATGACCATACCGATTGTGATTAGCGGACCAGGAGTGAAAAAAGAATTCTTCCTGCAAGGAAATACAGCCAGCCAACTTCAAATTATTCCAACTCTCATTGAATTGATTGCTCCGAAGAATTTTGGATACTATTCACTTCTTCCAAGTTTGACTCAAAAAAATGACCAAGCAGTAAATAGCGAGTATTGGATGAAGAATCGTATCTTGGGCGGACGATTGGATAAACAAACCGATCCACCTGATTTATATGAAAAAGTAGAAAGAAACTTAAACTGGGAAGAAGCTGTGCTGACCTATTCTTGGTGGCGGGTGATAAAAGGAGACCTCTTATACTAAGGTTGAATTTGAAAGCCAAAAGACATATAGGCTATAGGGGGTATAATGCAGTTAAGCTTTTTTATTTGACTACTCCCAGTGGCCAGAGGCTTAATGAAAGTGGTGGATGATGAAAAGAATATTTTCCTATTGGGATAAATTTTGGCAAGAATGGGTTCGTTTGGTGTTGTTTTTCTCTATTCTCTTTTTATTGGAGCGGATATTGTTTTTCTGTTTTTATTCCGAATATGTTCCAAATGATAGGGGTGAAGTCTCAAAAGCCTTATTTTTAGGAACACGAATGAGTTTGATGACTCTATTGATCCCGAGCCTTTTGGGGGCTGTTATTGTTCTATTCCCTTCTGGTGAGAAGCTACGTAATTATTTTGTTTATTTATGTTTACCAGTGATGATTTTATTATTTTTAGGTAGATTCCCTTATTACAATAATTTTCAGAGTAACTATAATAGTAATCTGTTTGAAGGAATTAATGAAAACATTTTCTCTCTTCTTGTCAGTATTGGCTCTTGGGATACTTGGCTGACTATCGTAGTTGCGGGATTTGTTTTGTTTGTTTTTGATTATAAAATTTGGATTTTGATAAATCAAATACCAAGAATGGATTTTTCTAATAAAAATCCATTCTTACGAATCCTTTCATTACTTATTGTCGTGGGCTTATTTTTGCTTTGCCGTTACGGAGGGGCATTTTCCTCTGGCGATCGCCTACGGTGGGAAAATATTGCTCAAACTTCTAGTGAATTTTTGAATGAAACAATTTTAGACGAAGTACAAGCACTTATTCGTGCAAAAGCTCAGTATAAAGCTGCACATAATTCGATTCAACTGAAACTTGATTCAACTCAAATGATCAAGTATGGTAAGCTGATAAATTCAAAAGAATCGATAAATTCGAATCAAATTGATAGTTATTTACTGCGTAAAGCAGGAGGAGCTAAAATTCCAAAACCTCAGCATATCTTTCTTATTATTGGTGAAAGCTATGGCAAATGGCCTTTGTTAGATAAATATAATAATTGGCATTTAGCTGATGGGATGGGTTCAATAAATGACTTACCAAACACCGCTCAAATCAATAATATCCTGCCCGTAGGAAGCTTTACTCACTATGCTGTAGTGGGGATGACGAGCGGAATATTAGGGCTCCAAGAGGCTGCTACTTATCTACCCGAAAGCTATTCGGGAGCATTTCAAACAGCGATTGCCCCACAAATGGAAAAATTAGGTTATCAAACTCATTTTTGGTACGGTGGTCCAGGAAGCTGGCACCAAGTTGAGAAGTACACGATTGCCCAAGGATTTAATGAATTTCATGGTAGTGGGCAAATGGGAATTAAAAGTGACAATGCATGGGGGATTAAAGATCAAGAATTTTTTGATTACATTTTAGGGGCAGTTCCAGAAACAACAACAACTTTTCATATGATTTTACCTACTGCAAATCATCCGCCTTTTTCGATTGATGTAAAAAAAGAAGGATTTGATCAAGAGCGATTAAAAGGGGCTTTACCAGTAGAGTTGCAAAATGATCAAAAATTAATTAACCGATTAGGGCATTTTTGGTATGCAGATCGAGAAATCAAGCGCTTCATAACTGTAATGAAAGAAAAATATCCGGATAGTTTATTTATTGTAGTTGGAGACCATGGGACTCGAACCGAGATGGAGAGTTTGCTCACAATGTGGGAACGGGAGACTGTTCCCCTGATTATTCATGGACCAGGTATTCGAAAAGAAATGTTTCCAGCGGGAAATGTGGGAAATCAGATTCAAATTATTCCAACGTTAATAGAATTGCTTGCTCCTAAGGGGGAGGAATATTATTCTTTGATGCCGAGTTTGACTGAAAAATCAGAAGAAGGAGCTAGTTATCAATATTGGATTGTAAATGGCGAAATGGGGAATCGTTTAACTGGGAAAAGCGAAAAATTTGTTACTTATGGTGAAGTGGGAAAGAGGAATAAGGAGAAGGAGGAAGCGCTAATTTCTTTTTCATGGTGGCGCCTTAATCGTGGTAAATATTGGTAAATATAAAAGAAAACGCTCTCGCTTCCAAAAGGAAATGAGGGCGTTTTATCTAAAAGAAGAATTCTGGTTCTTTTCGCTCAAGTGCAGTTTTGCTAAGCATTTCTTGTACCTTGTCGAGAAATTGAGGAGGCAAGAAACGAGATTGTGTAGGGCAGATTTGAATGCAGCGAGCACAGAGAATACATTTGTCGAGAATGGTTTCTTTATAATTTGATTCTGGAATTGCTTCAGCAGGACATTTTGCCGCACAAAGCCCGCAGGCGATGCAAGAGTCTTTGACAAGTGGGGCGATTGGGGCTTTTGATACTTGTTTATAGGGAAAGTTTCCTCGGATATTTTCTTTTTGAAGAGTTTTTTTATCCTCGAATTGTTTCAAGACTTTTTGTGCAAAAAGTGCCACTTGCTCTAAGTCGTCTGAGTCCGGACGATTTGTCCCGATTTGCTGAGAGAGAGTATGTTCAGCGATAAATGCTCCAGCTCCAATTGGCTGAAATCCTTGTTCTTTTACGGTGTCATAAAGTTCAAGAAGAGCATCATCAAAATCACGATTTCCGTAGACTGCCAGTAGAATGCAAGGTGTGGAGTCGCCTCGAAGTTTTTTGATTCTCTCTATTGCAAGACTCGGAACTCGCCCACTATACACAGGTATTGTGAAAATCGCCATTTGATTTCTAGTTATATTTTTGGGAACAAGGTTAGGGTCTGTTAGATCAATCACTTCGTTTAATGGGAAGCCAAGCCCATCAGCAAGTTCATTGCCAAGGGTGAATGTAGAGCCTTGCGGGCTAAAGTGAACTAGGGTAGTCAATGTACTCATAATCTAATCCCCCTTTTTATTGAGTAACGATTACTACCATGTTAATGAAAATTGACGAGTAAATCAAACACAATTTTTTTTATTCGAATAATAAGTTGTTTTATTCCCATTAATAGTGTGTATGCTCTCGTAGATACTTTTTATACAAAAAGTCTGTATTTTCGAATGAAAAATATGTAGAAATCCTTTAGGAAGTGGGTCGGGAGTGTCCACGGTAAATGGGTAAAATAGGGTGTGATTCGTTAAGAAAGAAGGGGTGAGCGTGTTTTAAGTTGCTAGTTTTGCGACGAGAAAGAAAAAATGTTAGAATGTTTATGTATCGATTTCTTATCGATCGGGAGGTGTGTCAATTTGGGTAAAATAAATCAAAAAATTATTGTTCTTTGTATAAGCCTACTGATGCTGACAATTGGGAGCGCAACCGCTCAATCCCAGACAGAACAAGTCGCTTCAGATGGAACAACGGTTGCCATGGTTGGGTCTGATGGGGGCCAAACTACTGGTGCAAAAGAAGTTGCTTCAAACCAGACGAGTGGGAACACTGAAAGTGCTAAGCCAAAAGATGCTTGGGATCTTGCAGTAGGAAGCCGTGGGGATCAGGTCATACAATTACAAAAAATATTAGCACAGGTTGGGTATTATCCTGCAATCGTGGATGGTGTTTATGGTGGTCAAACCGAATTGGCTGTAAAAAAAGCTCAAGGTTCTCTTGGATTAGCACAAACAGGACGAGCTGACCGGATGCTAGTTGAAGGTGTTCGGCGGATGACCGAGATGTCCCCTAGTCGATCGGGAGCAGGATTTCGCTCAAATCGAGTACTTACAATGGAAGCGACTGCTTATACTCCCTATGACTCAGGAGTAGTTGGAATTACCGCAAGTGGCCACCCGATGCGTCGGGGACTAGTCGCAGTAGATCCACGAGTGATTCCCATGGGAACTCGAATGTATATTGAAGGATATGGCTATGCAATTGCTTCCGATACAGGTGGGGCAATCCGCGGGCACAAGATCGACCTTGCAGTAGACACTTTGGCGGAGGCTTATCAAATTGGCCGACGCAAGGTCACAGTACATATATTAGAATGAATAAAAAACGACCGAAAGGTCGTTTTTTTGTTGTATAATGTAGAAGCTACTTGGAGTGAAGGAGAATATAAAATATGACTAAAAAACCACTTTTGACCATGGTAGGTAGCCAATTCCTCAGTGCTTTTCCAGACAATATGGCCATGTTTTTAGTGAGTGCTGCTGCGACTCAGTGGTTTTTAGGAAATGCGGATGAATATGTCGCTACTGCGTTAGTAGTATACTTTGCGGTTTATGTACTCATCTCTCCCTGGGCAGGAAATATTTCTGAAAAATTTCCGAAAGGAAAGATTTTCATCTTGGCCAACGGATTACGAGCGTTGTTTTTTATCGGAATTATTTTAAAGTGGAATCCGATCTGGTCATATGCTTTTTTTGGTATTGGCGCAGTACTATATAGTCCAGCTAAGTACGGGATACTACCTTTCCTTTGTCCCGATGAAAAATCTCTAATGCGAGGTAATGCTTTAGTCGAAGGAAGCACCACGATTGCGGTCATTTTAGGGACCGTGATTGGGAGTAAATTAAGCGATCAAGGAATCGAACTTACGGCCTTAGTAGGGATTGGATCTTTGGTCGCTGGAGCGATTCTTGCCAAATGTTTGCCTGACACCCCCACCAAAGATATTAATATTGTAAAAAATGGATTAGGTAATTTCATTGAGGATTTGA
>JAGOHU010000075.1 GCA_017995975.1 Negativicutes bacterium | reverse complement strand
CAAAGGGTATTCCGAAAGGGCTAGCTTGAGACGTTTTCCTCACTCGGCGACCACTTGGTCGGTCTTGGCGGCCCAAATGCAAGTGGAGCAAGATATCTCTTTTTTAGAAGCCGGTAGAGCAATTTGCCATGACTTGACAGGAGAGTGGTTGGTGGAGAATCAAAGAGCCAATTTCTCGATTTCTCCCATTGAAGCGGGTCGGAGATTAGGGCGAATTGGTATGGAGTATGACTTTACTCTTTATGAATATTTTCTCACTGATAAAGCAGGGCATGAAAAAGATCGAGATAAAGCGGAGCGGGTGTTAGCTAATATCGACCAAGCTTTGGCGGGTATTTTCGAAACATTTGATTTCCATAAAAATTTGTTTCTGGTTGTGAGTGACCATGGGAATATTGAGGACTTGAATGTTCGAGGTCACAGCTTCAATCCAGTTCCTTTGATTGGTATTGGCAAAGGGGCGAAAGAGGTAATCCGCTTTGCCAAAGATTTGACTGACTTAGCAAAATATTTGAATTGGTGGGGTTTGCAAAAAAATACCACTAAAATAAAAATATGATAGGCTCTATCGAGCTACCGAAAAAGAACAAGATCCAGGAAATGCAATAACTACCTCAAGGATTTACTTATTAATTCCAAGAATTTTAGAGATGATTTGGTCACTGGTCTGAAATATACGGATAGTATGAGCAAGCTATGGCCCATAGTAGGAATGTTGGTGGCTGTGGCGGCGGGTGTATGGTTTTTAGCTCATTGGCTGAAAGCGTTACCCCTCAGGACTGCTTATGGAGCTTGGACGGGAATTGGTGCAGTTAGTATTGCTGTCATTGGTATTGTGTTTTTTCATGAGTTAGCGACTCTGGTTCGAGTTGCTTGTATCGGAATGATCCTTGCAGGGGTAGTGGGACTAAAGATTTTTCGTTAATCTGTAGGAAAGCAAAAGCTCCTCTCGTTTTTGAGAGGAGCTTTTGTATACGAATTCAGAGGATTAGAGAAGGGGTGGAACTTTTTTCTCTAATTTATCCATTAGTTTTGTAGTGTTTTCCATTAAGAGTCGTTCCATATTGGTGTCATCAGTAGTGTTTTCCCATTGTTTGGCTTGGGCATATAGGTCAGTGGAAGGCTGGTAGATTGCTCCCTTTAAATAGATGGTGGTTACATAAGAATCGTCACTTTCAAATTGAGTGTGTCCACCAATGTGCCAGCTTGGAAGCCAGACTTGATCAGCTCGGCTTACTACATAGACCACAATTTGATCGACCTTTTTTTCTACGGCTAAATTACGGAGGAACTCTTTGGAAAGAGTCACTTTTTTTGAGCCTGTAATGACTTCAATTTGGGTCGGCTTCGTAACATAATGATAGCGATCAATGAAGAAGTCCTTGATGCCTCCAAGCCAGAAGCTGCGATCCCATTGATTTGCTTGATTTACAATTACAACTAGGGTTTGGGGAATTGATTTTTCTTGTACAACAATACTGGAAGTGGCCGGTAATTCTTCCGCAGAAGCGAGGGAAGTGAAAGCCATGAAGCTTAGCATCAGGGTAATAAATAAACGTTTTAACACGATAAATCCTCCTAGCAGTTAGTAATCTCTCTTCTCTTTATTATATACTAAAACAAGCCGGTTCGGATACAATTAATCTGGGGAGGAATAAAAATGAAAGAATTTTTGGCAGTAGTGAAGAATACTCATCCTAATATCTGGGATGTTTGGATGAAATTATCTGAATCGTCTCAGACTGTATGGGTTGGCGGAGGAGTCCGAAATTGTTTTTTAAAAATTCCTCCAAGTGATATTGATTTGGCAACTTCTTTGACTCCTGATGAAATTATCCAAGTGGCCGACCAAGAAGGGTGGCGAGCTGATCAAGTGGGAGCCGCTTTTGGAGTGGTTGTCATTCGTAATGGGGAAGATCAGATTGAAGTGGCTACCTTTCGAACCGAAGGGTATGGGGAAGATCCTCATCGTCCCGAATGGGTCGAATTTGGCGTTTCTCTAGAAGATGACCTAGCTCGTCGAGACTTTACGATGAATGGAATGGCACTTACAATTGAAGGGGAATTAATTGATCCTTTCGGAGGAGCTCAAGATATAAAGGAAAAAATCATTCGAACCATTGGTAAGGGAGAAGAGCGATTTATGGAAGATGCACTTCGAATGCTTCGGGCTGTAAGATTTGCTTCTCGCTTTAATTTCAAAATTGCTGAGGAAACCAGAGAATCAATTTGTCGGTTGGCTCCTAAGGTGGCCCAGCTGTCGCAAGAACGAATAACCGAAGAATTGGAAAAAATTCTTCTGAGTGAGTACGGAGAAGTGGGCTGGAACTTATTAGATAGTCTAGGATTGGGCCAAGCTATGTTTTTAGATCATTGGAAAAAGGGAACTTCCGGAGTGGCTCTAACTTACTTACCTAAAGTGCGGGTCTTACGTTGGGCTTTTCTTGGCTTTGCTTTATCGCCTCAAGTGCTTGATTTGAAGGGACTAGATCGAAAGTTAATTAATCAAGCGACTTGGCTAGCCCAAGAGGGGTTGGTTCGTTGGGAAGGTCTTGAAACCTTAAGGAAATGGTCGAAAATGAGTGTTTTTCCAAACTTTGGTGCTTTGATTGAAGGTGTTTTGTTGTGGCGTAGTTTTCGGGAGGCCATCCTTGGCTCAGATTTGTCTCTGAACGAGCAACTGGGGATCATCAAAATTTTTCGAGAAATTCCTTTTTACCCAGCCCAGTTAAAAGTCAATGGAAATCAAGTGGGGGAGATTGTGGGGGCAGGGAAGTTGGTCGGCCAGGCATTAGATTTTCTGCTATACCAAGTGCAGGAAGGATTCGTAGCCAACGAAACCGAAGAGCTTTTAAAATATTTAATTGAGAAAAAAGTAGAGCAGGTCCAGTAAAAAGGATTTTTTTCAATGGCTGTGCTAAAATGGGGAAGGATTTTATATTTTAAAGATAAAGGTGCTTTTAAATGAAAAAAATAGTCGTTTTAATATTATCTCTGCTTTTTCTGAGCGGTTGCGGTCTGCTGGATTTTCAAAAAAATCAGGCTCAAGAGAAAGCGGTGCCGGACAAAGAGAAAAAAATAGTAATTTATTCATCTAAGTCGGATGAATTGACCAATAAAGTGATTGGCCAATTTAAAAAAGCTTATCCAGACTATCAAGTCGAGGTTTATCAACTAGGTGGCGGAGATGTTTTAAATGAATTGAGTGCCAACCGGAAAAAACCTCAAGTGGATCTTTGGTGGGGTGGTACTCCTGCGGAATTGATGGCTGGGAAAAAACAAAATCTTTTTCGGCCAGCTCCAAGCGATGTGGCAGATCAAATTTATGATCCTTATAAAGATCGGGATCGCTATTGGCTAGGCGAGGCTTTGTATCCTCAGGCATTTGTGACTGCCAAATCAAGCTTAGGCGAGGATTTACCTTGGCAGTGGGAAAGTCTTGTTTTGGGAAGGCACCAAGATCAATTATTATTTATTTCGCCTGAGTCGGATGTAAATTATCGGGTTTGGCTTGGGGCAGTCATGTATCGGAAGGGATATTTTCAGACAGATGATGGGGAAAAGTGGTTGCTTGAAGTCGATGGGAATACGAAAGAGTATTTTGTTGACGAGAAGGCCTTGATGGATCGACTGGTAGCGACTCCGGGCTTGGTCACTTGGATGAATCTCACTGATGCTTTGGCTTGGCGAGAAAGTAAAAAATACCCAGTGAAAATTTATTTACCCATTGGTAGTCAACCGATTCCCTTTACTGGGGTTGCTCTGATTAAAGAGGCACCTCATCCTCAAGGGGCGGAACTCTTTATGAACTTTTTATATTCTGATGCAATCCAAGGGGCTCTGATAAAAGAGGATTATCAGATTTCAGCTCGCTGGAATATCCCAACTTCCATTCGACCAGACTGGTACAGTGAGTGGGAATGGAGCCCTCAAGACTTGGATTGGGAATGGATCGCCGGGACGGAAAGAAAAAATATTCAGCTGTGGCAAAATCGAATTCAGGGCAAGGGTGTGCCTCGTCCGCAAGAAGAAAAACGACCATTGGAAAATCCTTGAAGAAAAGGGTATACTTAGGCTAGGATTAAAAATTATTCAAAATTAGGGGGAAGCAATTTCATGGAAAAATTGGATCAGCAGGCCATATCAACTCTACGCTGCTTAAGTATCGACCAAGTGGAAGCAGCAAAATCCGGGCACCCAGGTCTACCATTAGGCGCAGCACCAATGGCATATGCGTTGTGGAAAAATACAATGAAGTTTGACCCAACTTGCCCAGATTGGCCCGATCGAGATCGATTTATCTTGTCTGCCGGCCATGGTTCTGCATTAATTTATTCATTACTTTATTTATTTGGTTACCCGCTGACTTTAGGGGATTTAAAAAACTTTCGTCAGTATGATTCCCTTACTCCAGGTCACCCTGAGTATGGTCATACGGTCGGAGTCGAAGTGACTACTGGTCCTTTGGGACAAGGCTTTGCCCATGGAGTCGGTTTTGCAATTGGAGAAGCACATTTGGCAGCTCGCTATAATAAACCAGATCATACTCTATTTGATCATTATACCTATGCGATCGTTTCTGATGGCGACTTGATGGAAGGGATTAGCCAAGAGGCTGCTTCTTTGGCAGGTCATTTAGGACTGGGGAAAATGATTTACCTCTATGACTCTAACCATATCTGTATTGAAGGAAATACGGAGTTGTCTTTTTCAGATGATACGAAAAAACGCTTTGAAGCTCTCAATTGGCAAGTCTTGACTGTAGCAGATGGCAATGATGTAGATGCGATCCAACAGGCAATTGATGAAGGAAAAAAAGAAAGCGAAAAACCAACTCTAATTATTGTGACTACAAAAATTGGCTATGGTAGTCCCAAAGAAGATACTGCCGGTGCTCACGGAGAACCACTTGGAGCGGATGGCACAAAAGTAACCAAAGAATTCTTTGGTATGCCAACCGAACCAGCTTTCCATGTGCCAGCGGGAGTACGGACTCACTGCTTGCAAGCAGGAGATCAGGGTAAAGCCCTTCGTCAAGCTTGGGATGAAAAGTATCAGACCTATAAAGAAGTTTATCCAGAACTAGGTACCGAACTAGCGACTCGCTTGATGGACCGTCTGCCAGCAGACTGGAAAGAGGCTCTGCCTGTATTTAAGGAAGAAGAAGGCTATGCAACTCGCGAGACTTCGGGAAAAGTGCTAGAAGCTTTGGCCAATAAAATTCCTGCTATTATGGGCGGATCGGCCGATTTGGCTCCTTCTACCAAAACCTATGTAAAAGGAATTGGCGATTTTTCGAAAGCAACGCCTGAAGGAAGAAATCTTCGTTTTGGAATTCGAGAGCATGGGATGACTGCAGTCGTAAATGGGTTGGCTCTTCACGGCGGCTTCTTGCCTTATGGCTCTACATTCTTTGTCTTTGCTGACTATATGCGTCCTGGAATTCGGCTGGCTGCTTTGATGCAAAGCCGCTCATTCTTTATCTTGACCCATGATGGAATTGGGGTCGGTGAAGATGGGCCTACTCATCAACCTATTGAGCAATTAGCTTCTTTAAGAGCCATGCCGGGCTTGACGATTTTCCGTCCAGCTGATGGAAATGAAACTGTAGCTGCTTGGGAATGGGCTCTTGAAAATGACGGACCAGTTGCTTTTGTACTGAGTCGTCAGAAATTGCCGACTTTACCAGCTGAAGTTGCTCGTAATGCTGTTCGTGGTGCTTATATCGTTTCAAAGGGCCATAATCCGAAAGGAATCATTGTAGCGACTGGTGCGGAAGTTTGGGTTGCTTTGGAAGCTCAAAAGTTGTTGGCCGAAAAAGATATTTCCGTAAATGTAGTTTCTTTCCCTTCCTGGGAAGCTTTTGATAGCCAATCGTCGGACTATCAAGCCCAGGTATTTCCCGAAGGCTTGCCAGTCTTATCTGTTGAAGCTGGGGCCACTTTTGGTTGGGAACGTTATGCAGATGATAGTGTAGGAATCGATCGTTTTGGAGCTTCCGGCCCAGCTGGAATTCTTTTTGAAAAATTTGGTTTTACACCAGATCATGTAGCAGAACGAATGGAACTTTTATTGAATTCTGAGAGATTGATTGAAGAAGAATAAAAATAAAGCCCCGGCATGACCGGGGCTTTGGTGTACCAAGGAGGAGAATATGGCTGGGAATAACCGAAAAAATACCCGTTCTCGTAGTTCTGGTGGCCGTGGTGGCTCTGGTATGGGGGTGGTGGCATTAGTTTTAGTAGCCCTTGCCATCTTTGGTGGGGCCTACTGGTACTTTAAAGGCTCCCCTTCTCAATCGCCAAGCGGAACGGCTGGGGATGAAAAACCGACCATCGAAGCGAAAAATGTGGATTATCGAAAAGTGACTCGAAAACTTCAAGATGAAATTGAAATTACCTTAAAAGAATTCAAAGGCCAATTGGATCGTAAGGAAGATGACGAAAAAGAAGCAGATCGATCGGGAGGCGGAAAAATTCGATGGAATAACCGGAATTGGGAACTGAAGTTACCTGAAGGTGTCTCGCCCGAGTCGGTAGTCCAAAAGCTACAAGAAAAGCATCAGAAAGAAAAGCGAATTGAAATTTCCTCGAGCGATATTCAACCTGGTGGGAAAAGGGTCGTATTTCATTTGATTGATCAATTAGGGGGAGAACCTTTACGGATTAAATACGTTGAGGTGCTGGTTTTTCCATCTTCTAAGGTCGCCTCTCAGCCAGTGGCGGGAGCGAAAATTGCAATTGTGATTGATGATTTTGGCTATAGTGATCGGCTCATTTCTCAGTTTGCCAGCTATCCTCATCAGCTTACCTTTGCGATCCTTCCCAATCACCCTTTCACTTCCAAAGCGGCTCAAGCGGCTCAAGGAAGTGGGAAACAACATATTCTTCATTTACCTATGGAGGCCATTGGGAATGCAGGCGAAGAGAAGCAGACCATTCATGTAGGGGATGGACAAGATAAAATCGATCAGATGATTCGAAACGGATTGGCCCAAATGCCTGGTGTGGCTGGGGTCAACAACCACCAAGGCTCCAAAGCGACTTCCGATGGGGAAACCATGAAAAAAGTGATGAGTCGCATAAAAAAAGAAGGACTGGTTTTTCTAGATAGCCGTACCAGTGGGGGCTCAAAAGCCGAAAGCACTGCTCGTTCTTATGGAATTTCAACTGGGTCAAATCAATTGTTTTTGGATGGAGAAGCGGATGTGGGCTATATTAAAAATAAGATTCGTCAGGCTGTCGAATTAGCCCGTAAAAATGGCACTATGATCGTGATTGGTCACGATCGCCCTGCAACTTTACAAGCTTTGAAAGAGATGGAGCCAATCTTCCGAGAAATGGGCGTTCAAGTAGTACCGATAACAGAGTTGCTACAAAAATAAAAAACTTGCTTAATCGTTAGTTATTATTAATAATATAAAAGAGAGAGTTTTTTAATTTATACAAGGCTCTGGAAAGATTTGAATTCTGAGGGAATCCCAAAATGAATTTCAAAAAGGTGAGGAGTAATTGATGAAAGCTTTAAAAAAACGAACAAAACATTCAGAGTATTCATTAGGTTT
>JAGOHU010000074.1 GCA_017995975.1 Negativicutes bacterium | reverse complement strand
TCATGAGGCTGGACAATTGTTTTTCCTTGGATCGGGTCTTGTTCCCAGTATTGAAGCTTAAAGGCCGTCGAAAAAGCCTTCTTATTTTTACTAACCACTTCATAAGGAGCCACTCAATATAATCTTCTACTTCATCTAAATTATCTGAAATAAAGCAAGTCCCTGGCACATAACGAATCTGATCCAAAGGAACTCCAGCCTTCAATTGATCTGCAATGCTCTCAACTGCTCGCTCACCCATTCCATAAATCAGTAAATCCGCACCACTTTCCACCAACACCGAAGGCAACACCTTATCATCCCAATAATCATAATGAGCAAAGCGGCGTAGACTTGCTTCAACTCCTCCTACAATCACAGGTAGGTCAGGCCATACTTTCTTAGCCAATTGGCTATAGACTTTCACAGCCCGATCAGGTCTTTTTCCAAGCACACCATCAGGAGTGTATTTATCAGCTTTGCGGCGATTTTTCGCTGCTGTATAGTGGCAAAGCATCGAATCTAAATTCCCTGCATTTACCAGAACCCCGAGTCGAGGCTTTCCTAAAATTTGAATTGAAGCTTCATCTAGCCAATCCGGTTGAGCCACAATTCCGACTCGATAGCCCAAATGCTCCAACCAGCGCGCGATCAAAGCCGTCGAAAAAGATGGGTGATCTACATAAGCATCCCCACTAATAAATACAAAATCTAATTCATTCCAGCCTCTTTTTTTCATTTCAGCCAGTGTCATTGGTAATCCCATAGTTCCTCCTCAAGTCCCCCTAAGGGGCTTTAAATACCAGTTGAGTTACTTCCGAAAAGTCACTCATTTTTCTTTGATCTAATCCATTGGGTTTCACAAAAATTCGGGAACCATCTCCAGCAGTGATACGCACTTCGCTAGTCCCCTGCCATTCGTGGCGGCTATTGCTCGGAAAATAACCTTCTCCTTTGAGCCGACCATCGACCCATACCTGTAGCCAGACTCCTCTTTCAATCAAAGTTTCAACCTTCACAGACCCAGTACCAGTCTTCATCTGGGATTGAAAAAGCGAAATCACGTTGGGGCCCTGCCACAAACCAATTCCCACAACCAATAAGAAACAGAGGACCCCAAGCACCCAGCCCGAAGATCCTCCCTCTTTCTTTCTTCGTTGATCCGTTCTTTCAGCAATCTCATCTCGATCCAAATCTCTTCGACTGGTTCTTCGCAAACTGCTAGGCTCATTCGTTTTCCTTGGTTCAACTCGCTTAGAAGGCTCGGCTTTTTTGCCTGCTTTTTTTTGAAGTCCTTCTTTTTCCTCTTCATACCGGCGCAAGCACTTCTCCGAAGAAACTCCTAAAAAACGAGCATAACTCCGCAAGAAGCCACGCACATAAATCTCACTTGGAATTGCTTCATACTCACCTTTTTCAATCGCTTCTAAATAAGCACGGCGGATATGAAGTTTATCTTCCACATTTCGAAGACTCAACTTTTTCGATTCTCGAAGCTTTCGCAGAGAAGTTCCTAAACTATTCTTAAAATCCATATCCGCCCCACTCCTTTCAGAAAATCTATTCTCCCGAATCAGATGCTAAATAACGGTTGTAAATCTGATCTGGCGACATCATCAATTCTCTCGGCTTGCTCCCCTGAGGAGGCCCAATAATCCCAAGGGCTTCCATCTGGTCAATCAATCGGCCTGCTCGAGAAAAACCAATCCGAAATCTCCTTTGCAGCATCGAGGTCGAAGCCTGGCCGGTCTCCATAATAATGCGCAACGCATCATCCCAAAGTTCGTCTTTATCTTCTTGTTTTTTCGACGAATCTCCACTAGAAGATTCACCGGTATCCACTGTAATACCTTCTACATACTCAGGCTCATCTTGATGCTGGTTTTTAATAAAATCCAACAATTTTACCACTTCGTCATCCGAGATAAATGCCCCTTGCACCCGCAAAGGTTTCGCCATACCTGCTGGCGCATAAAGCATATCTCCTTTGCCTAGAAGCTTTTCGGCTCCTCCCATATCCAAAATGGTACGAGAGTCGATTTGAGAGCTTACAGCAAAAGAAATTCGAGAAGGAATATTCGCCTTGATCAATCCGGTGATAACATCTACCGAAGGACGCTGGGTCGCTAAAATCAGATGAATACCTGCGGCCCTTGCTTTTTGGGCCAAGCGGCAAATTGCGTCTTGCACTTCGACCGGCGAAGTCATCATCAGGTCCGCCAATTCATCAATGATCACCACAATTTGAGGCAATTTGGTTTGCCCATGAATTTCAGCCAATTCATTATAACGGTGCAAGTCTCGCACAGCTCCTGCGGCCAAGAGAGAATAACGACTCTCCATTTCTCGCACAGCCCAGCGAAGAGCTGCCGCAGCCTGCTTGGGATCATTTACTACAGGAGTCAATAAATGAGGAATATCATTATAATTGGTCAACTCAACCATCTTCGGGTCAACCATAATAAATTTCACTTCCTCTGGAGTCGCCGTAAACAAGATGCTACAAATAATTGTATTAATACAAACACTTTTCCCAGACCCAGTCGCCCCGGCCACCAGTAGGTGAGGCATTCCAGCTAAGTCAGAAACCACAGGATTACCAGCAATATCTTTCCCAAAGCCGACCCGCAATTTAGACTTATTATTTTTAAATTCTTCTGTATCCAACACATCTTTCAAGGACACACTGGCTACTGATTTATTCGGTACTTCAATTCCGACTGCTGCTTTCCCAGGGATCGGTGCTTCAATACGTAAGCCGGTTGTTGCAAGCTTTAAAGATAAATCATCGGTCAGGTTGAGGATTTTATTTACCTTTACTCCTGGAGCCAATTCCAATTCAAAACGAGTGACTGCAGGCCCTTGGCTATAATTGGTCACCCGAGCCTTTACACCAAATTCTTCTAAGGTTTTTTCCAAGACTGCCGCTTTTTCACGAATTTCCGCTTTACCACCAGCCGCCTTTTTTCCGCTCCCACTTAGCAAACTCAAGGGAGGTAATTTATAAGGCAACACTTTTTTAGGTCGTGGTTTTTCAGCTAACGCTTTTTGATAATTATCTTCTCGTTCTTCCGCAAATCGCTGATCTTCTTCGGCCCGACGATTTAGCTCAGCCATTTCATGACTATTTAGCTGAACTTTTTGTGGAGCTTCCTCGTGAAAATCTTCCACCAGCTCTTCGGGTTCATCCTCTGGCTCAATTTCCATTTCTGAAATCGAAGTTTTTCTTCTCAGAGCTGGTACCCCATCCAAAGAACGATCAAATTCCCAGATCGATTCTTTCAATGGCTCAATCTCAGAAGCCTTAATGGCCTCTTTTTCTTCTTCCCATTTGCGCCGTTCTTCTTGTACATAATCATCATACCCCTCTTCCCATGGAACAGGGCCTTCGGATTTACGACCAAAACTACGGAAAACCGGGATTTTTTCTACAATATCTTCCCAAAATCCTCTTTTTTCCTCTCTCCGTTGAGGCTCTTCCTGATAAAATTCGTCCTCCTCTTCAAAAGCTAATTTAGCTTCTTGAAAATCAAATACTTTCTTATCTTGTTTCGTTTTCTCTAACTGAAGCCACTGAGCCTCAGTCAGTCTTCGTTCTGGTGCTGATCGTGGTGCTAGTTCTTCCTCGTAATACTCCTTGTAGTCATTCTCTTCTTCTAAAGAATCATCTCTCAAAAATTCCTCTTGATACCGATTCTTTGCACTACGAAGTAAGTCGATTCCAGCATACAAACCAAAAATAAAAAGTCCACCCAGCCCAATCATCCAAGTCCCAGATCCTCCGATAAATTTCCGAGAAAAAAGGACAAAAAAGCCACCAATCAATCCGCCATATTTCAATAAATTTTCCGGCATAATTTCAACTTCTGCCGGAACCAATGCCTGATGAAGTAGGATCAAAATGGAAAGAGCAGTCCCTATCCAGCCATAAAATTTCCCAACTGCCCAAAATGGTTTTTTCATAAAAAACAAATAACAAGCCCCACCGATAAAAAAAGCAGGAATAAAAAAAGCTCCTACTCCAAAAATAAATCGTAATCCTTTTACCAAATTTCTACCAATTGTTCCTGTATCTAAGCCAACAAGAGAAATCAATAAAAAACTTCCGAGAAAGAGTAGAGCTGTTCCTAAAAGCCAATAACTTTTTTCCTTCGGTTCAACCAAGGCTTTTCTTGCAGGTTTTGCAGATTTGATCGGTTGTTTCCTTCTTGCCATTGGATGCTACTCTCCCTTCTTTCTATTAATTTCTACTACTGTAATATCATACGGTATTTTTCCAGCAAGAACAAGGGCTGGATTCGATTTATATTGCACTTATTTTCAGGGTATGTTATCATAACTCTGTTGTGTTGCAAAATTTTGTTACCAGACAAGGAGGTGTTTCTCATGGCAAACTTCTGTGAGATTTGCACTAAGGGAGTTAGTTCTGGATTTAATGTCAGTCACTCTCATCTTAAAACCAAACGTACCTGGAAACCAAACGTACAACGCATTCGTAGCGTTGTGGACGGAAAAGTCACTCGTTTGAATGTATGTACTCGTTGCATTCGTTCCGGTAAAGTGGTTCGTGCAGTCTAATCAATGAAGATAAAAAAGACTCCCGTTGGAGTCTTTTTTTATTGCCCAAATTTATTTCCTACCATTCTGGGAGAAAAGAGGCATCAAAATCTGCTCGTAATTGTTCTCGTGTTTCAGCCACATCCTTATGAAGCTGGATGATCAAATCATCTCGTGAAGAAAAAGTAAGTTCCCGTCGCAAGCGCTGACAGAAAGCAACTCGTACTTCTTTCCCATATAAATCGCCTGAAAAATCAAGCACATTCACTTCCACCCGGCGCAACCTAGTCCCGGGAAACGAAGGATTTGTCCCCACGCTAGTTGCACCTTCATACCATTTTCCATCGATTCTAATTTTAGTCCCATACACACCATTTTCAGGGTAAAGCATTTGTTCTTTTACCGACAGATTGGCCGTTGGATACCCCAAAGTGCGTCCTCGACCATCTCCGGTAACCACAATGCCATTTAAATGATAGTAACGCCCCAGAAGCTCCCTAGCTTCGCCTACCTCACCAGACTTTAACAAAGTACGAATTCGGCTACTGCTCACCAAAGAATCATCCACTTCAATATCTTGTGCTGTTTGCACTAAAATATTTTTCTTTTCGCTCCAGAGCTTTAAAAGTTCTGGAGTTCCTTTTTTATGAGCCCCAAAAGTATAATTGGAACCCGAAATCAAGGCTTTCGGTAATAGCTTAGTAAGCATCCACTGAAAAAACTCTTCTGCCGAAAGGGTCAGTAACTCAGAAGTCACATGAAGAAGAATTAATTTATCAAAGCCTTCTTTTCCCAAATACAAAGCTTTATCCGAGGACTCCAACAACTGCTCTGGAGCTCTTTCGGGAAATAAAAATTCACATGGATGAGAATCAAAAGTGAGTACCACCGGACGAGTGTTGTTTTCCTTTGCAATTTTCAAAGTTTCTTTCAACACTTCCTGATGCCCTTTATGAAAGCCATCAAAATAGCCCAAAGCCACAGATGTATCTTCAGTCAGGCCAGCCCAATCATAATTTGCAATAATCACTTCCATATTTTCACCTGCTATTCTTTATAAAATGTCAATTCAGAGTAAAAGACCGCTATTCTTTTACTATTTCTTTAGGAGGTTTTTCATCAGTCTAGAACGAGGACAAAAAACGTAAACCTCAAACGGTCTGGTCAAGTAGTAAAAGCGTTATTTGTTCCACTTAATTGCAACCCCATAAAAACCGACTACCCCACTCTCGGCAAGCCGGGTGCTTCGTTAGATCCGAAAGAGTCCGATCCAAGTACAAATAATTCCCGAGCGATCGGCATACCCCTATACTCCCTAGGGGTATCTGGTGAATCGCTACCATCCTTTTGGCAAATCGACTGGCATTGCTAGAACACCAAACCAATAGGAAATACTACAAGATAAACCTGTAAATTGGTACAACCCAACTAGATACAGATATACAGAGCGTTGTCATTATCCACCACATAACTTCAAAGTCATAGTTAAAGTCATGAAAAATCTCACTTTGCTCGGCAAATTCTATAAAACAGCTTTTTCTTTTCGCAAATCAACCAATACCTTACTGGCGGATAAAATTCGAGAATTTACTTCCCCAATTCCCAGAAAAATTTGATTGGCTGTCACTCGAATTTTTCCCGAAAAATGTTCTTTCTCTTCTGGTAAGACCAATCTTTGACCAGAACAAAAGCGAACTCCTTCTTCATAAGACAGAGTCAATTCAGGAAAATTCTTTACTGCAAAGACTCCATCAATGAGCAAAGATTCCCAATCCTCAAATTCCTCTTTTGGTAAAATTGCATCTTGAACCGAAAAAGCTCCCGCTCGAGTACGAAGTAAAAAAGTCATTACTCCGTGTAGACCCAATTGAGCCGCTATATCTTCGCACAAAGTCCGAATGTAAGTTCCCTTTGAGCAATCCACATCAAAGCGCAAAATTGGTGTATTATAAGATAATAGCTCTATCTTGTGAAGATGAATTGGGCGAGCTTGCCTTTCAATTACAATCCCCTCACGAGCCAATTCATACAATTTCTTGCCATTCACCTTTAAAGCCGAATACATCGGAGGAATCTGTTCTTGAGCTCCCACAAAAGAAGCAAGAACCGACGTTACTTCTTCTAGACTAGGATATTTCTCTACCAAATCCCAAGCAATTTCGGAAGCATCATCACCAGTCTCGCTTCGGCCTCCTAAAGTAAGCTCTACTCGGTAGGCTTTATCCCATTCGATCCCATATTCTATCAGGCGAGTTGCCTTCCCCAGAAAAACCGGTAGAACTCCTGCCGCCCCTGGATCAAGTGTGCCCCCATGACCAATTTTTCTTTCCCCAGTCAATCTTCGCATTCGTGAAACCACATCATGGGAAGTCATTCCAGGAGGTTTTAAAATATTTAAAATCCCATCCATTCCTTAGCCCTCCATCAGAGAAGCCAAGGCTGCTCGGATCGCGATCTTCGTCTCTTCAAGGGTACCCGAAAAAGTAAGACCCGCAGCACGATAATGGCCGCCACCACCCAAAGATTCTGCCACCTGAGCCACATTCATTCCTTTGGAGCGCAAGCTAACTCGAGTTGTAGCCGAATCAATTTGTTTATAAAAAGCCGCTACTTCAGCAGTAGGAATCGAACGGGGAAAATCCACAAATCCCTCGGAGAATCCAGATGGGTCTTCGTCTCGACTGATAATACTCATCTCTGCAAGCCGTCCATCAAAATAGACCTCTATGGTACTAAGACTTTCAGCCAAACGCTGCAAGCTCCACAAAGGGCGAACTTCAAAATTTTCCGAAACAATACTAGGCTCAGCTCCAGCTTCTACCAAAGTTGCAGCTGTTCGAAGCACTGCCGGAGTCGTATTGGAATATTTGAAAAATCCACTATCTGTGGCAATTGCCAGATAAAGACAAGTGGCAATTTCCTTGGTCAAAGCGACTTGGAATTCTTTTCGAATTAATTCTTCGATCAACTGCCCTGTCGCAGTTGCTTCTGGACAAGACCAAATGACCCCTTCGGCCTGTTTGCCTGTCAAGTGATGATCGATCACTACAATTGGCAAATTCCAGTTGGCCGGAACATTCATTCGAGGTCTTCCGCTCACATCTACACTGATC
>JAGOHU010000073.1 GCA_017995975.1 Negativicutes bacterium | reverse complement strand
TTGTGGCGATTAGTGAATCAACTTATTCCAATATTGTTATCTTCAATAAAGATAAAGATGTTTTGTTTTTAAATTCTCCAAAAGTGGATCAGAAAAAACGTTTTTTAAAAGAAGCGATTCAATTTGGATTTCCTGAGCCAATAAATTTTTCAATAACGAACGACTTAAGAATTCGTTCGTTTTACTCGAAGCAAAGTAGCAAATTGATTTTTGATGACAAGGGAAATGAGATCGGGGTGATCGTAGTAGAAGATCTTCCCTCTGAATTTGAAAGAAGCTTAGTTAAAGAAAGTTTGTTTTTGGTACTTCTTGCAAGCTTAATTGGTTTAGTTATTGGACTGTTTATTACAATTGTTTTAGCGAAGAATGTAAAGGATACCTTACTGGGCTTGGAACCGGAAGAAATTGCACAGATTATGCAGGAACGAAATGCAATGCTTGACTCAATTGAAGAGGGGATTTTTTGTGTAAATTGTACCGGGGAAATCATTTGGATTAATTCAAGTGCGAAAAGAATTTTCTTTTATTCCGGAATTAGAACCCAGGACTTTGTGGGAGCAAATGTAAATTCACTTTATATTAGTGATATATTTAAAGTGCTTACTTCTGGAGTTTCTTCAATTAATAATGAGGAAATGATCAATAATATCTCAGTTGTTACAAACATTGTACCCGTTTTTATAAATCAACAAATCGTAGGAGCAATTACTAGCTTGCGATTAAAAACTGATGTTGAAGTTCTTGCCCAACAATTAACTGGTGTTCGGGAATATGCAGATGCATTACGAGCCCAAACACATGAATTTTTAAACAAAATGCATGTGATTTTAGGGTTAATTGAGACTAGTTCATATAAAGAGCTTCGTGAATACATCAAAGGTGCTGTTTTGACCGGAAATGAGGAGTCAAGATATGTCCATGAACGAATTCACGACCCTGTATTATCGGGATTTTTAATTGGTAAGCTAAGTAGAGCTCGAGAGTTAGCTATTGAATTTGTTTTAACCGAAGAAAGTCTGTTACCGGATTCGATTGCACAAGGTCATATTGATAAAATGATAACGATTGTTGGAAACTTATTAAATAATGCCTTTGATACTCTGAGGAAGCAAAGCTCCGAACGTATTGTGTTGCTAACGATCTTGATGATAGAGGATGAATTAATTATTACTGTGGAAGATTCTGGCCCTGGAATTCCTGAAAACTTGGTTTCCAAAATCATGGATAAAGGCTTTTCAACTAAAGGCGAAAATCGCGGCTATGGATTAAATCTCGTTAGACGCTCTGTGGAAGAATGCGAAGGGAGCATTGAAATAGAATCAATTCAGGGAGAAGGAACTACTTTTGTGGTAAAAATTCCATACCGAACAATAAAAAATGAGGTGTAAAGATGATAAAAGTTCTTTTAGTTGAGGAGGATCCAATGGTTCTGAAATTTCACGAACACTATTTAAATCAAGTAAAAGGTTATGAGTTAGTTGATAAGGCAAGGACCGGCGAAGAGGCTTTGGAGTTACTAGCGGTTAAATCCTATGATTTAGTACTGCTAGATATTTTTATGCCTGGAATGGATGGTTTACAGCTATTAAAAGTGATACGGGAGCAAGAACGTAATCTAGATGTTATTATTATTTCGGCAGCAAAAGACAAAGAGCACATTCAGACTGCTTTAAGAAATGGGGCAGTCGATTATATTATTAAACCTTTCGATTTTGAGCGCTTTAATTTGGCTCTAACAACTTTTTACCATAGATCACTGATTTTTAAGAATAAAACAGGCCTAGAACAAACCGATTTGGATAAAGGGGTTATTTATAAAGAACAAGTAACAGACTTGTTGGTTCCTAAAGGACTTGATCGCAATACGTTAAAGACAGTCTGGCAAAATATTTCTTTGTTGGACCGAGACTTTACAACCGAAGAAATATCTTCAATGGTAGGTATATCAAGGGTTTCAATTCGAAAATACTTGGATTTTATGAAAAAATTACATATTCTATCCTTAGAGCTTCATCGTGGTGCAGTGGGTAGACCCGTATACAAATACAAATGTATCGACTCAAGTAAAAATTCAATTGAACAATATTTTTGAAATTTAAATAATGTGGTACTGCTCAATTTCATTGAGTTTCCCTTGCAGTATTCAAAGAAAAAACATATAATGTAATTAAATTAAGTGAGGAAACTTAATTTAATTACATTATTTTTTGTACAGTTTTTCTGGCATCACTAACATCATTAATTATTATCGGTTTGATGCTGACTTTTAAAATGAAAAAAATTAATAAAAAATTGTAAAAAACATAATGTTACTATATTAACCGAAGATAACCAATCATAAAAAAATTAAAACTATTTTTATGATTTCAAATCTTGAAGTGGATTTGATATAGGTATTTAGTTAGAAAAAGAAAGGAGGAAAGTGCAATGAATGAAAACCCGCTTATGATTATGGCTGTAAATATGACTATTGTTTTTTCAATCCTGTTACTACTTTGGGGAATGATTTCCTTAACTGGTGCTATTGCAAGTAGATTAAGCTCAGAAGAGTAATTTGAGGGGAGGTTAATGTAAATGGATTTTCTTATTGAATCAGTTGTAAATGTATATATGGATAGTGGTCTTAATGGTTTTACAGCACAAAATGGTGTAATGTTACTTGTTGGTATTATTCTTTTATATTTAGCAATTGGCAAGGGGTTTGAACCACTACTTCTTGCACCAATTGCTTTTGGTTGTTTATTGGCTAACTTGCCAAAATCGGGTATTTTAGATATGAATGAGCATGGGGTCATGCAATTAATGTTAATGGGTCTAAAATACGAAATCTTCCCTCCCATTATTTTCCTTGGGGTAGGGGCTATGACTGATTTTGGTCCTTTACTCAGTAACCCAAAAACGCTTCTTCTCGGTGCAGCCGCACAATTAGGAGTATTTATTGCTTTAGCTGGAGCTTTGGTAATGGGAACGATTTCATTTGGTTTAGTACCTAATTTCACACTTCCAGAAGCAGCAGCAATTGGGATTATCGGAGGTGCCGATGGGCCAACTGCGCTTTATTTAGCAGCCAAAATGGCTCCTCAACTTCTGCCAGTGATTGCAGTAGCTGCATATTCTTATATGTCGTTAGTTCCTTTAATTCAACCTCCTGTGATGAAATTATTAACTACTGATGACGAGCGTGTTATCGTTATGGCTGAATTACGTGAAGTTTCTCATCTAGAAAGAATTGCATTTCCTGTAGTTTCGACTATCATTGTTGGATTGTTACTTCCCCCAATTGTTCCTTTGATGGGAATGTTGATGCTTGGAAATCTCTTCAGAGAATCAGGAGTTACTGATCGTCTATCTGAAACTGCTGAAAATGCACTGATCAATACAGTTACCATTTTCTTAGCTACTGCCACTGGTTTGACAATGGAAGGAAATTTATTCCTTCAATGGTCAACTATTGGTGTTATTGTACTAGGTCTGGTTGCTTTCATTGTAGGGACTGCTGGTGGAGTTTTAATGGCCAAATTAATGAATCTCTTTTTACCCGAAGGAAAGAAAATTAATCCATTGATTGGTAGTGCAGGTGTTTCGGCTGTACCAATGGCAGCGCGAGTATCCCAAAAAGTTGGTCAAGAATATAATCCAGGGAACTTCCTTTTGATGCATGCAATGGGCCCGAATGTGGCAGGTGTTATTGGGACGGCAGTTGCTGCTGGCGCGATGCTGGCCATGATTAAAGTTTAATCCAACAAAGAAAATGAAAGGAGTAATTAAAAATGAGTAAAGCCGTAATGACGTTATGTGTTGTTGGTGTGGTTGCCATTTTATTTGTTACCGAAATGATTCCATTAGCAGTCACAGCGATGAGTGGTGCAATTGTTATCGGATTACTTGGTATCCTTCCAGCAGGTCAAGTCTTTTCAGGTCTGTCTGATGGCACTGTAGTACTTTTTGCTGGAATGTTCATCATCGGAGCTTCCATGTTTCACACGGGTTTAGCCCAACGAGCTGGCGAGGCAGTTGTTAGAGCTGTTGGGACTGGAGAAAATGCACTTATGTTTGGAACAATGATGATGGCTGGTGTTATGTCTTCTATATCTTCAAATACTGGTACTACTGCGGCTTTGATGCCAGTAGTCATTGGGATTTGTGCTACTGCAAAGATTTCCGCTTCTCGTCAATTAATGCCTTTGGCATTAGCAGCTGGAGCAGGTGGAATCATTACTTTGATTGGTACTCCACCAAATATTATTGCAGCTGGTGCATTGACTGCTGCAGGGTTACCGACATTCACTTTTTTAGAGTTTGCTTGGATTGGTGTTCCCTTATTGATTGTTACGATTGTTTATATGATGTTTATTGGAAAGTATCTACTCCCTAAAGGTGAGGTTAACACAAATGTCGAAATTGATGCAGAAGCTGCCGCTGAAGCCAAAGCTTCGACAAGTGATCCGAAAAAACAGGTAATTACAGCAGTTGTATTGGTACTTGTTGTTTTAATAATGGCTTTTGAACCCCAAATAAAAACAGTCATTCCAATGACTTTAGCAATGGCTGCTGTTATGGGAGCTATTATTTTAGTACTTACAAAATGTCTTACTGAAAAGCAAGCCTATCAAGGGATTGATTGGGTGACTATTTTTCTTTTCGCTGGTATGATGCCAATTGCAACAGCCATGGAAAAAAGTGGAGCTGGAAGATTGATTGCTGATGGTGTTGTTGGAGTTATGGGAGGAAGCCCAAGCCCATTAATGGTTACTGCAGTTTTATTTATTCTATCTTGCGGACTGACTCAAGTAATGTCTAATACAGCTTGTACGGCACTTTTGGCTCCAATCGGAATTTCGATTGCCCTGAAGTTGGGAGCAGACCCAAAAGCAGTTTTAATGGCCATTGCGGTCGCCTCATCATGTGCTTTTGCTACTCCAGTAGGAACACCTCCAAATACACTTGTTCTTGGACCTGGAGGCTATAAATTTATGGACTATGTAAAAGTAGGAACCCCATTGATTGTATTATGCTTTATTGTTTCAATAATTATTATCCCAATTGTATGGCCCTTCGGTATTTGATTGATTCTTTTATGAATTCGATTTAAGATAAAACTGGCATCATTTTTGATGTCAGTTTTATCTTTTTGGAAAGGAGAATTTCAATGGAACCAATTGTGGGATTTTTTTTATTGCTTGCAATAATGGCTTTTTTGTTTACAACTGAGATTATTCCCTTGGCAGTAACTTCGCTTTCTGGTGCTGGAATTTGTTGGATTGCTGGGTATATTTCGATTGATTATGTGATTCTCGGAATGAAAAATCCAACTGTATTGTTTTTTATTGGTATGTATATAATTGGAGCTGCATTACTTCGCACTGGAGTTGCGCAACAAATTGGCCATACAATTGTAAAGACTTGTGGTACCAGCGAGAACGAAATCATGTTTGGATTAATGATAAGTGCCACTTTACTATCAGCGGTTTTATCGAACACAGGAACTACAGCTGTTTTAATGCCTCTTGCTTTAGGAATTTCCTATTCTGCTAAAATTTCTCCTTCCAGACAATTGATGCCTCTTGCTTTTGCTTGTAGTTGGGGAGGTCTCCTAACTCTAATGGGTTCTCCATCAAATGTAATTGCTAATAGTGCATTGAAAGCTTCACATTTATCGAAATTCTCTTTTTTTGAGTTTGCTTATATTGGAATTCCGCTTTCTGTTGTAGGTATTATTTATATGATGTTACTGGGAAAAAAAATGTTACCAAAAGAAGAAAGAAAGAATCGTTTCAATAATATTTGCCCAGAAGATTTTGAATCGTTGAATCTAAAACAAATTATTCCTGTGGTTATGCTAATTAGTATTATCATTGTTATGGCTTTAGATGTTCGGGTAATCCCACTCGAACTGGCTGCAATACTCGGGGCAACTATTTGCTTGATTTTTAGATGTTTAACAGTAAAGCAAGCATTTCGATCTGTTGATTGGGACGCTATTTTTTTGTTTTTTGGTATGATCTGTGTTGCGGAAGCGATGAATCAAACTGGAGCAAGTCACTTTATTGCCAAAATGGGTGTTACCTGGGGAAATAGCTCCCAAAACCCATTGCTTGTAATGATCATCCTATTTGGCATATCCTGTAGTTTAACTCAGTTTATGCCAAATATCGCCTCGACTATGTTATTATGTCCTATAGGGATTGCGATTGCTCAAGTACTAAAAATTAACCCAAATCCATTTGTTATGGCGATTATTGTGGCATCCACTTGTAGTTATGCAACTCCAATTGGGTCACCCTCGAATATAATGATTCTCAATTACGGGCATTACTCTTTTAAGGATTATTTAAAAGTAGGTAGTGGGTTGGTAGTTATTTCATTCCTAATTAGTGTCTTTTTAATTCCATTAATTTGGCCATTTTTCTAAAAACTACAAGGAGTGATTTCATGAATTCAGAAGTAATTCAAGTTCAGCGTATTTTGATTACAATGGCTGTCGGATTTATCCTAATTGCATTGTCTGGAATGATGATTGGTTCAGAAAACAAAGAAAAATGGTTTAAAAAACGGACAAAATATTCTTTGTTCACTCGCAGAAGTGTCTTTGGTGAATTTGTTCATTTTGGACGGCCTAAAACATGGGAGGGACTTGCCGTATTAGTGGTCTTAAATAGCATCATCTTCGGAGGCGGCTATTGGTTTGTTTTTCGTTATTAATTTTGTTGACGAAAAAGTGATACTCAGGCTATACTAAACTAAATTAGATCAAACAGATCAGTAATGCGAAAGATATGGATTTATCAAGATGGAGCTTCAGAGAGGGAAATAATAGCTGTAAATTTCCTAGCTTTAAAGATGAATTTACCCCTTTCAAACTGCTTTTTCGAAGATAGTAGTAGATCAAGCCGGAAGTCTCCGTTATCAGACACTGAGTGCCACATTTATGTGGTTAAATCGGGTGGAACCGCGAGCAAGTACCTCGTCCCAATGTGGGATGGGGTCTATTTTTTTAGGAGGAATGAGATATGGAATATCAAGTTACATTAAAAGATGGTTCGGTAAGGAAAATATCCCAAGGAACAACAGGATATGATTTTGCAGGTGATCTTTCACGGACTGTGCAAAAAAATGCCACTGTGGCCAAATGGAATGGTCAATTCTTGGACTTGGCTTTGCCGATTCCAGGGGATGGAACAATTGAATTTTTTACTTTTGATTCCCCAGAAGGGAAAGAAGCTTTTCGCCACACTTCGGCTCATATTTTAGCTCAAGCAGTAAAAAGGCTTTTTCCAGATACCAAATTTGGTATTGGCCCAGCTATTGAGAATGGATTTTATTATGATTTAGATTCTGAGCATGTCTTTACACCTGAAGATTTGGTTAAAATTCAAAAGGAAATGGATCGGATTGTAAAAGAGAATTTACCTTTACAAAAGTCAATTTTGACCCGTGAAGAAGCGATTCGCTTTTTTGAAGGTCAGAATGAAATTTACAAAGTCGAGTTGATTAGAGATTTGCCTGCTGATGCTGAAATATCAATTTATCAGCAAGGAGACTTTACCGACTTATGTGCAGGACCTCACTTGATAAGCACAGGCAAAGTGAAAGCAATCAAATTATTAAGCATTGCTGGAGCTTATTGGCGAGGTAGTGAGAAAAATAAAATGCTCCAACGAATTTATGGTATTTCTTTTGAAGCACCAAAAGAGCTAGAAGCCTATCTCCATCTTCTAGAAGAAGCAGCCAAAAGAGATCATCGTAAGTTAGGTAAAGAGCTCGGCTTATTTGCACTACTTGAGGAAGGTCCGGGGTTTCCCTTTTTCCTTCCCAAAGGAATGGCT
>JAGOHU010000072.1 GCA_017995975.1 Negativicutes bacterium | reverse complement strand
GTTTGGTGACGAAGTTGATACATTGAGAACTTTTTCAATCGAAAATCAAAGGACTATCGGAGAGAAAAAGGAAATTCAGTTATTACCTCTTCGAGAAAGCTCTACAAAAGAAAAAGGGACTTTCTTTGAATATTTTTCAGAAACGAGTTGGATCGTTTTTGATGATCCAACTCGTTGTCGTGAGGTCATTCAGGATTACCGAAATCAAAATGAAGAATTTTCGCAACAAATGTTGGACTGGAAAAAAGTAATAGAAAAAACTAATTTGTTTCAAAAACTATTTTTTTCTTTGTTAATGCGAAAAATTTCAAATTTTGAAAAACCATTGATTCCCTTGGGATTTCGAGAAAATAATTTAATATCCTATCAGCATCAGTTAGAAAATTTCATTCCAGATTTAAAATTATGGGCTCAACAAAAGCGGAAGATTTTAATATGGATGGGTACCATTGAAAAAGCCGACAGTTTGAAGACCCAACTTTTAAAAGAGGATATTCCAATCTCTGATTCTTTTGATCTGTGGAAGGATGGAACTGTGCTCATTCAAGAAGGATGGATTCAAAATGGCTATGAGTTTACTCAAGCCAATGTAATCGTCTTGACCGAGCGCCAGCTTTTTGGAAAAGGAAAAAAACCGAGAAGACAGGTCTTGCAAAAAAAGAAATCTGGGATCAAACATTTTCGAGATATTCACGCTGGTGATTATGTGGTTCATGGAATTCATGGGATTGGCCGCTATATGGGCGTTGAAACCATAACGGTTGAGGGAATTCAAAAAGATTATTTATTAATTCGATATGCAGGAGAAGATAAATTATACTTGCCACCTGAGCAGGTTGGAATTTTACAAAAATACATTGGGAATGACGGCGAGGCACCAAGAATCCACAAATTGGGTGGCAATGAATGGAATCGAATCAAGGAAAAAGCTCGAGCGAGTGCGAAAGACTTAGCAAAAGAATTAATTAAGATTTATGCTCAAAGGAAAAAAACGGAAGGATTTTCCTTTGAAAAAGATACTTCTTGGCAAACCGAATTCGAGGATTCTTTCCCTTATGAAGAGACCGAGGACCAACTTCGAACAATTGAAGAAATAAAAACGGATATGGAAAATAGTATGCCAATGGATCGCTTGGTTTGCGGGGATGTAGGTTTTGGTAAAACAGAAGTTGCGATTCGTGCTGCTTTTAAAGCGGTGATGAATGCGAAACAGGTGGCGGTTTTAGTGCCCACAACAGTCTTAGCATATCAACATTATCAAACCTTTACTCAGCGTTTTGCTGGATATGGTCCCACTGTAGAAATGATCAGTCGATATCGAACTGCAAAAGAACGGAAGAAAATCCTAGAAAGAGTAAAAAACAATCAAATTGATGTGCTGATCGGGACTCACAGTATTTTGCAAAAAGGAATTGAATTTAAAGATATTGGCTTGTTGATTATTGATGAAGAGCAGCGTTTTGGGGTGACTCAAAAAGAAAAATGGAAATCCTGGAAACCGAATGTGGATATTTTATCCTTATCAGCGACCCCAATTCCACGGACTCTTCATATGTCGCTGACTGGGCTTCGGGATATGAGTATTATTGATACTGCTCCGCTCGAGAGAAGGCCAGTACAAACTTATGTAATGGAGAAAAAGCCGGACCTAATCCAAGAAGCAATTGAAAGAGAGCTTCGTAGAGGTGGACAGTGTTATGTTATTTATAATCGAGTGCAAGGGCTAGATAAGTTTGTGGCAGAAATCAAAGAATTGGTTCCAGAAGCCAATGTGGCGATGGCACATGGTCGAATGACAGAAGCGCAGATGGAGGATGTGATCCAAGGTTTTTATGAAGGCGAATATGATGTATTGGTATCGACAAGTATTGTTGAGAACGGCCTTGATGTGCCAAATGCAAATACAATTTTAGTTTATGATGCGGACAAGCTTGGGTTGTCCCAATTGTATCAAATGCGTGGTAGAGTGGGGCGGGCTCGCCGTCAAGCTTATGCTTACTTTTTATATGAACCTGAAAAGATGCTCACTGAAGTGGCCGAAAAAAGGCTTAGAACCTTACTGGAATATACCGAGCTAGGGGCAGGCTTTAAAATTGCAATGAGAGATTTAGAAATTCGTGGGGCTGGAAATTTATTGGGTTCCCAACAACACGGACAGATCGCAAGTGTGGGGTTTGAAATGTATTGCCAACTCATTGAAGAGGCGATTCATGAGCTCGATGGTAATGAAAACGAATCACCACTGAAAGTAGTTGGTGAAGATACGACAATTGATATTTCGGTTGATGCTCATATTCCAAGCAACTATATCTCAGAGCCTCTTCATAAGATGGAAGTTTATCAAAGGATTATGAATATTCCTGATGAATCAGAAATAAAAGAATATCGCGCAGAGATTATTGATCGTTTTGGGCCGATTCCAAAAGAATTAGATACATTATTGTTAATTGCTCTAATTAGGCTTGAAGCACGCAAGATTGGTATTCGTTCCATTACTCAAAAAGGAAGCGAAGTCGAATTGATATTTGGTTCAAATGGGGAAATTTATCCAGAAAAATGGGTGAAATGGCACGGGAAATATAGCAGAAGTCTAAGGCTTTTAAAGCGAAAAGATGATACAGTGTTAAAAATAAAAACCATTGAGTTACCAAAAGATGTTCTCTATTTTTTGTTGGATTTAATACAAGATTTTCAAAAGAAAGACTAGAAAAAAACACCTTAGAGATAAATTTTTGTTATAATGAGTAAGTGATTTTAAAGTGTTGAGAGGATGGAATTTTCTTTGAGTCGAGACAATTTTTTGCGGGGTGCTTTAATACTAACAATTGCTGGAATCGCAGTAAAAATTATTGGGGGTGGAAATCGGATTTTTCTTTCCCGTTTATTAGGCGGAGAAGGAATTGGGCTTTATCAAATGGCCTATCCGATCTATTTACTTGCCCTAAATGTTTCTTATGCAGGCATTCCAGTAGCAATTTCAATTTTAGTGGCAGAGCGGGTTGCTCTTCGAGATCGCCTAGGAGTTCAAAGGGTATTTAAGTTAAGTCTTGTTTTAATGGTTTTAACAGGAATTTTCTTTTCTGGTTTGCTTTATTTGAGTGCTGCCTGGTTGATCAAATATGAAATCATTAAAGACCCTAGAGCGTATTTAGCCATTGTGGCTTTAGCACCTGCGATTGTTTTTGTCACTGTATTGGCGAGTTTTCGTGGTTATTTCCAGGGATTACAGCAAATGTTTCCTTCTGGAGTCTCACAGGTAGCAGAGCAGTTTGTTCGAGTATTTGCGATGGTTGGCTTTGCTTGGATATTACTCCCTAAAGGGATTGAGTATGCAGCAGCAGGGGCTACTTTCGGGGCATTACCAGGTGCATTGGCTGGTATCTTAGTCCTTGGATATTTTGCTTCAAAAAAACCATTAGATAAAATACTACCCTTCGGAGAAGTGAGTGAAAACAAACTTCCTGTGCCCCCCAAGACGATTGTGATCCTTAAACGAATTTTCTGGCTTGCTTTACCTGTTTCTCTTGCAAGTATTATGTTACCGATTGGATTATTAATTGACTTGTATATTGTGCCAAAAAGACTAATTGAAGCTGGTGGGTACAGTGTAGCAGAAGCAACCGAACTTTACGGATTCTTAACCGGAATGGCAGCTCCATTGATTAATATGGCAACAATTTTGACAGCTTCTCTAGCCGCAAGCTTAGTTCCGGCTATATCAGAGGCTTTTACCCTTGATAAGACTGATGTGATTCGCCACAGGATTTCTACAGCAGTTCGAGTATCGAGCTTGATTACGATCCCTGCATTTGTTGGGTTATTCTTTCTCTCTGGTCCAATCTCAAAGATGCTTTTTAACACTTGGGATGCAGGACCCGTGATTGGTGCGATGTCTTTAGGGATTTTCTTTCTGGGACTTCATCAAATTTCGACCGCAGTGCTTCAAGGACTAGGAAGAACAAGTATCCCTGTAATTATGATGATTATTGCTGCCCTAGGTAAAATAGCTTTAAACTGGATTTTGACCGGCTATTGGGGCGTTGTAGGAGCATCCTGGGCTAGTGTAGCCGATTATGCGATTGCAGCGATTTTAAACATTGTTTTTGTATATCGCTTTACTGGTTATGGGCTTGATTTGGAAGATGTCTGGCGACCTGGTATGGCAAGTGTTGCCATGGGAATTATTTTATGGCCTATCTATAGTCTTTTGTTTTCTCAGACTGGGAGTAATACGATTGCGACTTTTAGTTCAATGTTGCTCGGAACTGTTGTTTTCTCAATTGTAATTCTCTTGAATGGTGGAGTAAGAGAAACTGAACTCGTCCGAATTCCTGTTCTTGGTGCTCGACTTGCTGCTATATTGAAAAAATTACGAATTTTAAGGTAATCTTATGAGTGTAAAAGAAATTTATTGGTATTCAGTTGATGAGCTGTTAGATGGTATTGCTCAGATTTCAAAAATTCATGAAACAGTTATTCTACCAGTTTTTTTAGCAAGTAGTTCTTCGATTTGGAATTTTGAATTGAACCGCTTGGGAATTCCATCTTATTCTGGCGACTATTCGGCAGATTCTTTTCTTGCGTACTTAGAGCGATTTTCAAAAGTGATTCTGATTTCAGAAGAATCATATAAAAGAGAGGTTTCAAAACTAAATTTATCGATTCTGTGGAAAAGCTATTTTGAAGATTTAACAGAAATTGAAAATAATTTTAACTACCTTGAAAAATTACAACCTTTACGAGAAACTATTATTCGATTGCGTGCTCCTGGAGGATGCCCATATGATCAACTACAAAGTCATGATTCTCTCAAAAGAAATCTAATTGAAGAAGCTTATGAGATAATTGAGGCGATTGATACTAAAGATTTTAGTTTACTGAAAGAAGAACTTGGAGACTTGCTTTTACAAATTATTTTTCATGCCGAGCTTGCAGAAGAACATCAAAAATTTTCATTAGAAGATGTAATTAAGGATATCAACGAAAAATTAATACGTCGTCATCCTCATGTATTTGAAAATACCTCGAATACGATCGAAATTGGCACTGTTCTGGCAAACTGGGAAGAAATAAAAGCTAAAGAAAAAGGGAAGTCCCAAAGAGGTATTATTGACGGAATTCCTCATTCGCTTCCATCGCTGTTGAGGAGTTTTAAAATTCTTGAAAAAGTAGAAAAAGTTGGCTTTAAATGGGAAACTTTAGATCAAGCAATAGCTAAACTAAAAGAAGAAGAATTTGAGTTTTTTAGTGCAGAAAAATCAGAAGATAAAGAAGGCGAATTGGGTGATGTTTTTATGGCATGGGTTGGAGTTGCTCACTTTTTTAGACTAAATCCCGAAATAGCCTTACAGAAGACGAATCAGCGATTTATTGAAAGATTTAAATATCTTGAAAAGCTTGCAAACAGTGGGAATTTTGATTTAAAAGAGTGCTCTAGCTACGATCTACTTGGCTTATGGGACAAAGCAAAAAAAATAAAAAAATAATTTTTTTTTTATTTTTAGCAGGAATCTGAAAAAGATTAGCGAAATAGGCATTTGTAACCATGCTACATATCGGTCTTCTAATTTTGTAAGACCAAAAATTAAAAGGAGGAATTGTTTGTGAACAAAACTCAACTGATTGCAAGCGTGGCTGAAATAGCCAAAGTAACTAAAAAGGATGCAGAGAAAGCGGTTAGCGCTGTATTAGAAAGCGTAGAAGCGGCTCTGGTTGCTGGAGAAAAAGTTCAATTGATTGGTTTCGGAACTTTTGAAGTAAAGTCCCGTAGCGCTCGAGTAGGACGTAATCCACAAACTGGTAAAGAAATCAAAATTGCTGCTTCTAATGTACCAGCATTCAAAGCAGGTAAAGGCCTGAAACAAGCAGTAAACGTTGTAAAAAAAGGTAAAAAATAAGTTTTATCTCCTTTTGGACCACTAGAAATGTAAATTTCTAGTGGTTTTTTTGTATATATTTCTCTGAGTTCTACCCAAAACCCAAAAAAACGTGTAAAATGATAAGGAATCTGATTAGAAATTTTTTGGAGGCTTTCATGACAGAAGAAAAATACGATAAAGAAGAATCACAGGAAGAATTGGGAATGAATTTAGAAACTTATGATGATTCTTCTCAGTATAAAGAATACAAGAAAAAAAACCGCTTCAAAAAGTTTTTGAAGATTGTTGTTGTTTTTATAGCAGTTTTCGTTTTGGCTTCGGTTGGATTTTTTTATGGGGTAATTTATCCGATTATTAATAACACTCCAGAGCTAAAAGGAGAGTATACTCCGATTGTTTCATCAAGGATTTATGATCGAAATGGGAAATTAATTGCAACTCTTCACGGTGAGGAAAATCGTATTGTTGTTTCAATAAAAGATTTACCTCCTCATGTTTGGCAAGCTTTTGTTGCAGCAGAAGATGTCCGCTTTTTTGAGCATGGCGGCTTGGATCCTCGTGGATTAATTAGGGCAGTCTGGACAAATCTAATTGCAGGCGAGCTTCGAGAAGGCGGAAGTACGATTACTCAACAATTTGTGAAAAATGCACTTTTGACTCAAGAGAGAACCTTTACTCGAAAAATAAAAGAAGCCTTTCTTTCGTATGAAGTAGAGCGTCGCTATAATAAAATGGAAATTTTAGAAATGTACATGAATCAAGTTTATTTTGGAGAAGGTGCTTATGGAATCCAAACTGCCTCATTGCTTTATTTTGGTAAAGATGCCAAAAATTTAACAATCAGTGAAGCAGCAGTTTTAGCCAGTATCCCAAGGTATCCCACAGCAAATAATCCATTTCGTGATGCTGATGGGGTGCCAGGACGCAAAAATATTGTGTTATCCAAGATGGTAATAGCGGGGTATCTTCAAGAAACAGATCGAGAACGTCTTTCTGAGGAAAAGCTTACTTTTCACGAACCAAAGAAAGAGAAAGTCTTTGCCTCTTACTTCACTGATTTTGTTCTTCAAGAACTATTGGAGAAATATGGCGCAGACAAGGTTTATAAAGAAGGTATCGAAATCTACACGACTTTGGACTATACTTTGCAAGAAGAAGCTGAAAAAAGCGTGTTTTCTCACCTTCCAAAGCAACAAATTGATGATAAAGGGGTTCAACAGCCTCAAGCAGCTCTTGTAGTGATTGATCCAAGTACTGGAGAAATTCGAGCATTGGTTGGGGGAAGAGGAACCGATAAATATAACCGTGCAGTGCTCGCAGAGCGACAACCAGGGTCGGCTTTTAAACCTTTTGTTTATTTGGCAGCTTTTGATATGGGACTTTCGCCAGAAGCACTAATTGAAGATAAGCCCATCTCTTCTGGTTATTACTCACCGCAAAACTATGCACGTAAATTTTACGGGACTGTGACGTTACGGATTGCTTTAGAGCAATCTTTGAATGTTGTTGCAGTTCGACTAAATCAATTTGTAACTCCAGAAAAAACAATTGAGTATGCTAAAAAAATGGGGATTTCTACATTAGTTGAATCGGGTGAGTACTCAGATGCAAATTTCGCAATGGCTTTAGGAGGCCTTAGCCGAGGTGTTACACCATTAGAGCTAACTTCAGCTTATGGAGTAATTGCAAATAAAGGAGTGCGATTTGCTCCGATTGCAATTCAAAAAGTGGTAGATCGTAATGGACAGGTATTATTCGAAGCTTCGCCAAAAGGAGAACAAGTCATTGATCCAAATGCTGCCGCAACCTTGGCAGATGTAATGCGAGGGGTAGTCAATCGAGGTACTGGTATGAATGCGGGCATTGGAAGACCAGCAGCAGGGAAAACGGGAACAACGGATTCTTATAAAGATGCATGGTTTGTTGGGTTTACTCCAAATTTAGTTGCTGGTGTATGGGTTGGTAATGACAATAATATTCCTTTACCTTGG
>JAGOHU010000071.1 GCA_017995975.1 Negativicutes bacterium | reverse complement strand
ATCTACCAGAAATATAATTTTTCTTTCACCAAACAATCATAAGGCATATTATTTTTTGCAGAATCATCAAACGGATAAAATCGTAACAACAGAAGGCTATGAAAATAACTTTCCATAGCTTACCCCTCTGTAAATAAAATAAGCACCAAAGTTTTTTATTTTGTACAAAAACGCATTGACTTTTATTTCTATTTTTTTGATTCTACCGACCGATGTTCTCATCCCAAATGAGAACCCACTATTTTCAGACTGTCTGAGCCTCAGAAAATGATTCTGTTAAATTTCAATAGAATCATTAATGAAATTTTAACATAAATCCGCTGAAAGTTATGCACAATCATCTGTGGACAATGGGGATAACTGTGGATAACCTATTCGAGGCTTCTCTTTTCGGGATTCTTACTGTGGAAAAGCCAAAAACCCCTTGAGGCCACTTACTTCAATGCTTTTTCTCGTTCTGTCAAGATAATTTCTGCTGCTTTTCCACTCATTTGCTCCACAAAAACGGAACATCGCTTTTTTCGCTCCGGATCTCCTTTTTTGAGTCCCGGAATCAATCCTCGACAGCAAGTCATACGATTTTGCTCTTTAAAATATTCGACCATTTCTCCTGCCAACACAGTAGCTCGTGGTGGATTTTCCGATGGCTGCCCTGGTCGTCGTCCGGTTTCCAAACTGACCGCCATGATCGCACCGGTCAAGGCACCACAAGCACAGCCCGAATTCATGCCCCCTCCAAAGCCAGTGGCAATTGCCAATTGGTCTTCCGTGAGAGGTAAATCAAGTTGTCTCTTCAAAGTATAGAGAATCGCCTCAGTACAATTTCCCTTTAAATTCAGAAAAAATTCCACTGCCTCTTTTTTTACTTCCTCCACTTGTTCGGTGTGATTTTTCATATACACTCCCCCAATTCATTTATTTTTTATAAAAAAAGACTTTCCGATCTATTAGAAAGCCTTTTAAAGGAACTATTTGACTTTTTCTTCATAACCTAAAGCAATTGAAATTTTTGCAGCTGCAAACTTGGCCTTTTCAATAATTTCTTTCATATGGTCCCCTTGAAAACGACTCGAAGGCCCTGATACGGAAAGAGCCGCCACCACATTATCATGAAAATCAAAGATCGGTGCTGCTACTGATGAGACCCCTTGCTGGTATTCTGCATGACTTGTCGCATAGCCTCTACCACGAATTTCTTCCAGCACCGACTGGGGTACTTCAATACGGCTTTGATTCAAATATGCTAAAAGCACTTTTCCAGCTCCACCAGATACAAGCGGCAAAATATCACCAATTTGAATCGAAGCACGAAGAGGTTCTGGACCTTCAAATTTTTCGATACAGACCCGATTATCAAGCTGCTTAATATACAAGCTAACTGTCTCTTTTGTGTCATCTCGCAATTTTTTCATCAGTTCTCGTGAGACTTGTCGATAGTCAATACTATTGAGCAAAGATCGACTATAATAGAGCAGACGAGGTCCCAATCGAAAACCTCCTGTTAGAGGATGTTTCACCAAAAGGCCATGTAATTCTAGTGTATGAGTAATGCGAAGGAGTGTCGATGATGGCATTTCTAGAGCTTGACCAATTTCTGAGATACGAACCTCTTCATTCTGGGAAGCCAAATATTCTAATACGTCAATACTACGATCAAGAGCGCGAATCGTCTTGTCCACAAAAGTTCCCCCTTCTTTTCAAGCCACAACATTTTACTTTTATTTTACCCTAGATCGCTCTTTTTTGGCAAAAGATTCTTACTCATTACCCAATATAATTTCGAATACTGTAAGTTTCCTTTCTTTCTAAAAACCAACCACGTATAATAATGAAATACCCCTTATTTTTATTTTACAAGGACGTGATAAAGTGAATTCTTCTTTTTTGACTTATCTTAAGTCGATTCCCTACCCGGTTTGGATCATTGCGCTCACCCATGGTTGCGTCGATCTTACGGCAGGTGCTTTTTATGTAGCCCTGCCTTTTATAAAAATGAATTTCAATCTGTCTTACTCGGAAGTCACTGCCATTGTTTTAGTCCAAAGCCTGACTTCCTCCATCGTCCAACCTTTGTTTGGTTATTTTAGCGACAAATATCCTCGTCCTTGGTTTATGGCAGTAGGTTGCCTAATCACAGGCCTGACCCTTCCTTTTTTATTCTTCGCCCCTAGTTATCCAATGATTTTTCTCTTCACTGCAATCAATGGACTCGGCTCCGCCGCTTTTCACCCAATGGGTGCCAAAACAACTAACCTAGTAGCAGGAACCGAAAAAGGAAAATCTCTCAGTATTTTCTCAGTCGCTGGAAGTGCCGGATTAGTGCTCGGCTCCTTATTTATCGCTCTTCTATTAATCGGCGGGATTTCTTGGCGGATTTGGCTCTATCCGATCCCAGCCTTCATCGTCGCTTTTCTCATGTTCCGCCTCATTCCAGATTTACCTAAATTCGAAACTAAAGTTAGCTCAGAAAAAGCTTCTTCCCTAAACCAATACCTAAATCTTTCGATCTTCTCATTTCTCGGAATGATGTTTACTCGAGCCACCATCTCCACAGGGATCACCACCTTCGTCCCGCTATACTACATCGCCTATCTGCATGGAAACCCACTATTCGTCAGCGTCATCCTTAGCGTCTATCAAGCCTTTGGCGTTCTCGGCACCCTCATCGGTGGAGTGATGAGCGATCGCTACGGAAGTCGGCGAGTCATGCTCTATTCGATCCTACCAATTTGCCTCACCTTATTTCTTTTCCAGCACACCAGTCACATTGTTCTTATGATGGCCACCCTTTCCATCTCCAGTCTACTACTTTCTTCTACCACCACCAGTAGCCTGATCTTAATTCAACGCCTCATGCCCAACAACCTAGCTCTGGCCTCCGGCATCAACCTTGGCTTCAGCTCTGGCCTCAGTGCCCTAGGAGTACTCATGCTCGGGATCGTCGCCGACCGCTCTGGCCTTCCGGAAGTATTCCTCATCCTCACCCTCTTACCCATCGCAGGCTTCTGCCTCACCCTTCTCATCAAAGAACCCAAACCAACCATCATTCAAGAATCATAGCAAAGAGTATTCTACCTGAGCCAATAAATCTACCGCTAAATTATGTAATTTTTCAAATAAAAGCTTAGAAAATATTGGTAGACAAATTTAGAGGAGGATAAAATAACATGAAAAACGATGATGTTTCTACAAATATAACACTTGAAAATTTCTTAATAATGCGAGCACAAATTTGGTCAACTTTTGAGAGTATTGATGATTTAATTAACAACATAACTAACTTATCTGACACCTCTTTTCCTCAAAAAAAATCTTGGATAATCTCAATCTCTCAATTAAAAATCCTCCCTTATGAAGAAGTCGACCCTCAAAGTATTGATAACTACCAAATATTGTCAAAAAGCATTGAACGGATTAAGAATTTGATTCCAGATCATTTACTGTCCAAAACATCTGAAAAAATCAACCTTGAGCAAGTGCACCAGAATATTCAAAAGGAAATAGAACAGATCAAAACTTCCACATCTTTACTTATCCTTGAAAATAATTACGATAAATCTCAGAAGCTTTTAAATAACGCAGAACAATTATTCTATAACATGAAAGAAAAAGAACAACAAGTAGGAAAAATAGTCGGTGAAATCGCTATTGAAGCCTTGCCGAGAATTTATCAAAAATATACTAAGCAATTAGGGGCTACAGCTTTATTATTTGGATTTATCTTTTTTTATCTCCTTGCGATACTTATATATTATATCTTCACAACCTATGAAACCCCAACTTTTTACGAACTTCAAATTGGTTGGTTTGCTGGATTTTTAAAAAGATCATCATTAATTTTCTTAGTTTTAGTTGCACTTAGTTTCTTGGCCTATCATACGAATAAATTCCTTGAAGCTCAGCGGTATTTTAAACAATTAGAGCTACAAATAACACTCTTACTTGGCTATAACGAATACCTTAAATCACACTCGCAAGAAGACCGCCAACTACTATACCATCTGGCTCCTAATTACTTCAAGGGTCTTCCACCTTTAGATTCTAAAGGTGATACACTCCAAGGAATTCCAATTAAAGACATTTTAGAAGTAATAAAAGTTGCCTGTGAAAAAAATATCTCCCTCGATAAATAGCTAAAAATCAATTTTTATCCACATAGCAAAAACACCTCTTAGATTGTATAAATTTTACAACCTAAGAGGTGTTTCTTATTTATTTTCATGTCGCAAAAATCGATTGGCAAACTTCTACATCGGTCGATTCGATTTCTTTCTGCTACATTTTCACTAAAACAAAAAATATCGTTCAAGCTTCATAAAATCACCAAAGGATCGTTTCTCAACTATTTATAATAGTCCTCTACGATTTCGCAGCCCTTTGCGGTCAGCTCTCGATCAATCCAAGAGCTATCTCGAGTTCCTTCGGCAATTTCCTTCATGGTCTTTTCCTCTAGGATTTGCTTTTTCTTGGTCTTTTCTATCAATTCGAGGGCATCTTCTGGACGAATCACCACAATTCCATCCCCGTCACCAACCAAGATATCTCCTGGTCGAATCACAACACTACCAATACTGACTGGTACATTAATCTCCCCTGGTCCATCCTTGTAAGGTCCTGCTGGAGTAATACCAGCTGCATAAATGGGTAAATCCATTTCTTTCAGTGTATCCACATCTCGAATCGCTCCATCTACGATAATACCTGCCACTTGTTTTTCGATCGCAGTTCGCATCATGATCTCGCCAGTAATGGCGCTGGTCAAATCACCATGAGCGTCTACCACAATCACATCCCCAGGTTGAGCCATCTGAAGCGCCTTGTGAAACATCAAATTATCGCCAGATCGTGTTTTCACTGTAAAAGCAGGTCCAAGTAAAGTTCCTTTACTCATTTTTTGAATCCGAGCATCCACAACACTCATTCGATTCATGCAATCTGCAATATTCGCCACTGGCATCCCTCTAAATTCCTCAATCAATTCTTTCTCTGGTCGATGGATTTTAGTAAAAATTCGAAAACCTACATTTGCCAAATCAATCTCACTCCTTTAAATCTAAAATAAACCGAGCCATCTCCAATAAGTCATTGCCACAAGGCCATACAATACAACAGCCACAGTACAGATTGGAATTCCTACTTTAGGAAAATCACTCATTTTCAATTCATTGGTTCCGTAGACCAACAAGCTGGATATGGTATTGTAAAACAAGAATAATGGAAATCCGCCAATCAACATTCCTGCAGGCATCGCCAAAATCATCGGATTAATATTAGCTGCTTCAGCAATACTGATCACAATCGGAATCATCATGGTAGCCATTTTGGTAGTGCCCATAAAAGGAATATGCATATATTGGATGATCAACATCACAATGAGAAGTAAAGCTAAAATTGAAATACCCGTTAAGTTAAGAGCACTAAATAAGGTTGTAGCCAGCCATTTCGCCGCACCGGTCGCCATCAGAAGGTCTGCGATAATAAAACCGCCACCCATGACTAACATAAATTGAAATGCAGTCGTCTTGGAAGCGTCTGCCCAGGTAATAACCCCTGAGAGAAAAAGTAAACAAACCCCTATGAGTGCTGCAACTGTTGTATTTATGCCAGTGATTCCGCTAGTCATCCACAAAACTACTACAAGCAGAAAAATACTACAAGTCTTCCATTCATCACGGCTCATCGCGCCCATCCCATTCAACTTTTCTTGGATCAGTTCTTTCCCCCCTGGAATTTCATTAATTTCTGCTTTAAATACCTTATTAATAAACCACCAAGCAAAAAAAGTCATGATCACTGCTGGAGGAAATCCATAAATAAACCATTCTGCATAGGAAATAGAATGACCGGTTGCCTTAAAAATAAAATCTGCTGTCACAGGATTTGGAATTGTTGCTGTTAAAATCCCAGCACTAATAATGGAATTGGTAAAAGCTAAGGTAAGAAGTAGCCCGACTGCAAATTGGCTTCGCCCTTCTTGTTGGCTATTTTTTCGAAAAATCTCAATCATGACGATACAAATAGGTAGCAATGTGGCTGTACGGGCCGCCGTAGAGGGAACCATGAAAGCCAGAGCGATATTTGCAATCGTAATTCCCAAAGTAATACGAGTCGCAGTGCAACCAATTTTAGAAAGTAGCCAATAAATAAACCGGTCTGAAAAACCAGTCTTTGTCATGGCCGGTGCCATCAAAAGAGCACCTACGATTAAAAAAATAGATGATGTCGAAAAATTATTCAATGCCTTGCCTAGCGGCATCATCCCCATAAATATAACTACAGGTACCAAAATCAAACTGATAATTGGAAGTGGTACCGGTTCAGTACCCCATAAAATAATAACTCCAACAAACAAAGCAAGTGCTTTTTGTCCTGCAAAGGTCAAACCTTGTGGTGTAGGCAACATCGAAATAATGATTACAGCTGCAATTGCCGCCAACAGTCCTAGCAATTTAGACATCCCTGTTTTTCCTTTTGTATTCCCCATTTTTCTCCCCCTTTTCATTTTTGAAGTTTTTTTTACATTGTGGAGTTTTTTTTTCACCACAGAGAAAGATTAACAGACAATTCAAATTTTTTCAAGTAGTTTAACTCATAATTTACAAAATAATTCTAACAAACCATAACGCTAAAATCGTTTCGTTTTTTCCTTGCCTCTTAGTTCCGAACATTCGTTTGCAGTAAAAATGCGCAAAAAAAGTATCCCTAAAAAATAGGGATACTTTCAGGAAACCAAGAAATAACTTTTCTCTAAACCAGAATCAACTCTCTCCACCCACAAGAGTCAGGCATTACCTTTCGAGAGAACAGTTGGTTGCTATTAATGATCAAATGATTCTCTTTAATATACGTTGGCTTTAACATCTTTGATTACTTTTTCGATTTGCTCCAGGTGACGTTGAACTCGTTCTGGTTGCTGTCGTGCAATTTCTAATAAAAGTAGATCAGCAATAAAAAAAGCACTCAACAAGGAATTATGAAAAACCATACTGTCAAATGCACAGTTCAAGCTAACCTCTGCAAGCTCTCCGAGAGGAGAATTAGATGAGTCGGTGATTGCAATTATTTTAGCTTTCTTTGCTTTTGCCAATTGAGTCATCGAAACAGTAGTGACTGCATAACGAGGAAAACTGACACTGATCATAACTACCGATTCATCAATTCGGCCCAAAATCGCTTGATTTCGACCTGTATCGCCTTGCAAATGCTCACAATCAATGCCTAGACGGGCCATCCGATCTTCTAAATAATTGGCAATGGCAGAGCTACTCCGAATCCCAAGCAAATAGACTTTTTTAGCTTGAAGAATCAACTCCGCTCCAATCTGCAACTCATCGGCTTGCAACTGGGCAATGGTTCTTTGCATATTCCCAATCTGTTGATCTCCATAGCCTTGAATCAGATTGTTTCCTTCTACTTTGGAGATATCCCTTGCAAATTGCTTAGATGGCTCTAACTGACGTCGAATATTACCCTGTAATTCTTTTTGTAGTTCGCTATACCCACTATAACCGAAATGGTAAGCCAATCGCATAATTGTAGCCGCACTGACCTCTACTTTAAAAGCCACCTGCTCCATCGTCATAAATGGAACTTCCATTGAATTCTTCAAAATATATGAAGCCACTTTTTGCTGTGAAGGGGTTAGCTTTTCCATCTCAGCTTTTAGGCGGTGTAAAATCGTCTCTTCCATATTGATCCCCTTTATCCCATTTCTTTTATTTATTATACCAAAAATAGTTACCAGTAGATTAACTAATTTTTCAAACTCTCACTGAAAAAGACAAAAAAATAGAAGCTGTATGAATACGCTTTAGTATCATGTTTCATACAGCTTCTATTTTTCGATATTCTTCAATCAGTATCAGACTGATACAACAATTTTTTTACAA
>JAGOHU010000070.1 GCA_017995975.1 Negativicutes bacterium | reverse complement strand
TTGGGTAGATCATAAACAAGACTTGTTGATAGCTAGTGCTTATGCTGGGATCGCTTTTGGAAATACTGGAGTAGGTGCGGTTCACGCTTTATCTTACCCACTAGGCGGAATTTATCATGTGCCTCATGGCGAAGCGAACCAACAGATGTTCACTGGCGTTTTCCAGATGTATCAAAAAGTACAACCCCAAGGAAAAATCCAAGAACTTGAATTGAGATTGGCCAAGCTACTGGAAGTAACTCCACAAGAAGTTTGGACTGCATTGGATGAGTTACTTGAAGCTCTTTGGGCAAAAAAACCACTTCGAGAGTATGGGATGTTAGAAAAAGAAATCGAAGAGTTCACGGAAAGTGTAATCCAAAACCAGCAACGACTTTTGAAAAATAACTATACCCCTTTATCAAAAGAGCAAATCAAGGAAATTTATACACTTTTATATTAAAATGAAGCAAAAATAATCCTAGCAGAAAAATCTGCTAGGATTATTTTTATGTGAAAAAGCAATTTTTTACAATTTTTAATAGAATGATTCAGCTAGAATGAAAAAAAGAAAGGGAGGAAATAAAGTATGAAAAAACTAATTGTAAACTTTGATTTTGAGAAATTAATTACCCTAGAGACCACAAAAAATCTGACAGACTTACCTTGGAATGCTCATCCAAAATTCGAAGGGGTTGAATTAAAGCATTTGATTATGGCTAAAGAATCGCAAGACCTTTTTAGCTACCATTTAGTACGGATTCTCCCTTACAAGAAAATTGGATACCACAACCATCAAGATCAGATTGAAACCCACGAAGTGATCAGTGGAAGCGGTATTTGCATACTTGATGGGCAAGAATATCCATACAAACCTGGCTGTATAACTATTTTTCCCCAAAAGATAAATCATGAAATCCGTGCTACAGCAGAAGGATTAGTGTTATTGGCTAAGTTTTTTCCTGCTCGGTGTTAATGTTGACATAATACTGGGCTTGTTGATACTTTTTGGGAGTAAGATTTAACCATTTTTTAAAAGTATGAATAAAATGACTTTGGTCATAAAAATCATTATCATAAGTAATATGGGTAAGGGACTCTGTGGGCTGGAGAAGTAAATTTTGAGCTAAGCGGACTTTATTTTGAATCTTAAATTGATGGGGAGTAATTCCCCAAGTTCTTTTAAACTTTCGAAGAAAAGATCCAGTTATTTTCCGCGGAATAATTGGATAATTTTTATTTTCTAGTTTTTTCGGCTCAAAAAAACTTTTCAATTGAGCTATAAAAGAGAAAGAAAAAGTGAAATGCTTCTCAAATGCAGGATGATGCAACAAGTGATTCAAAATACTAGCTTGATCATTCAGGTCGTATTTTGTGAAAAAAGCACTTTCAACAGAGCAGGTGAGTAGGGAGCTGGGGTTCTTAGCAGAAATCTTGTGAGCTTCGTGAGGATTGATAGTGAAAAAATGATTAGAGAAATAACAAGTATTATTAAGCTCAACTTCTCCTTTTTGGACCATCACGAGGGTATAGCTTGAGCTATGAGTATGTAGAGGATAAGAAAAACACTGATTTTGGATATGAATAAATTTGATCTCAGGAATTGAGGTCTGGTAAAAAGAAATACTCATACAAATCACCTTTTTGATTTATTATACAAGATCAAGCGAAAGAAGTATAAAATTTTTACCAATATTGTATAGTTTAATAACTATTTGAATTTTGTTATTGACGAAAGAAAAGTAATTCCTTATACTTACAAACATAAAACTAAATATTTCGAATGAAGCAGGCAGGATGACTGTCTGTGGACGAATCTCTGGAGAGATCCGCAAGGACGCCGAAGGGGCAAAGATGAAAATCTGAAACTCTCAGGCAAAAGGACAGAGCTTTTAAGCTAACAAATTGGGTTAGTTTAAATCTTGAATTTCCAGAGCCGTTTTTTCTGATAAAGAAAAACGGCTTTTGTGTTATCAAGAAAAGGCCTCCTTTTATTATTCTCTCGTAGGTGAAATTAAAGGAGGAAATGAAAAACATGGAATTACTAAATCAAATTAATAGCATTGTCTGGGGACCACCACTCTTAATTTTATTGATGGGAACTGGATTGTATCTCACAATCCGATTAGGTCTTATTCAAGTACTGAGATTGCCGAAAGCACTAAAACTCATTTTTACTGCTCCTGATGAAGGAGAAGGAGATATTTCAAGCTTTGGTGCCCTTTGTACAGCATTGGCTGCCACTGTAGGGACAGGAAATATCGTAGGAGTTGCCACAGCGGTTCAAATGGGCGGACCAGGGGCACTATTCTGGATGTGGGTGGCTGCTTTTTTTGGAATGGCTACCAAGTACTCAGAGTGCCTTCTCGCTCTACGTTTTCGTGGAACTGATGCGGCAGGGCAAGTAGCTGGTGGCCCTATGCATTATATCGAAAAAGGAATGGGCCCTAAGTGGAAGCCCCTTGCAATTGCTTTTGCCGTATTTGGTGTGGGAGTTGCTTGGTTTGGAATTGGTACTTTTGCTCAAGTGAATGCAATTGTGGATAGTGTAAGTTTGACTACTGGCATTTCACCAATTTGGACTGGGTCAGTGATCACGATTTTAGTAGCAGTCATCACAATTGGTGGCTTAAAAAGTATTTCGAAGGTTGCAGAAAAGCTCGTTCCCTTTATGGCAGTTTTCTATGTCATTTTATGCGGTGCGATCCTAGGAGCACATTTTGACAAACTGCCAGAAGCGATTAATCTAGTGATTCAATCCGCTTTCACTACAACCGCTGCAACCGGTGGTTTTGCTGGAGCAACAATCATGCTTGCGATCCAAAGCGGAGTTGCTCGAGGCATATTCTCCAATGAATCGGGGCTTGGAAGTGCACCGATTGCAGCAGCAGCAGCCAAAACCAAATGGCCAGCAGAGCAAGGCTTGATCTCTATGACTGGTACTTTTATTGATACAATTATTATCTGTACAATGACCGGACTTATGCTGGTAGTAACCGAAGCGTGGAAATCCGAATCTGTAGGTGCTGCGATGACCCAACTGGCAGCAGGAACCGTATTTCCTTTCTGGGGACCCATACTTCTTACAATCGGACTCGCTCTTTTTGCTTTTACTACGATTCTGGGCTGGAATTACTACGGAGAACGTTGTATGGAGTATTTAGTAGGGATCAAAGGAATTATGCCGTACCGAATTATTTTTATTGGATTAGTTGCAGTAGGGCCTTTTTTGAAATTAAGTGCAATTTGGGTACTGGCAGATATTGTAAATGGTCTTATGGCATTTCCAAATTTAATTGCTCTATTAGCTCTTTCGGGGGTAGTTGTGAAAGAAACTCAAGAATATTTTGCCGCCGAAAATGCTGAAGACCTGGTCGCTGGAATAGATATCGAAAATAGTTGAAAAATAATTCACCATTTTATCGCAATGGTTACTAAAAAAGCGGACAATTCTTCACTTTTGAGTGGAGTTTGTCCGCTTTTTCTATCCTATTTTTAATTTCGAGTTTATAAATTTTAGACATAGGAGGGATACAAAATAATTTTGATTTCCTATTCGACTTGGACTTTATAAGAGGTTCCACTGATTGTTATTTCATAGGTTCGTATAGTTCCCTTTGTTTGTATTGACTTGATGGGCGATGGAATTTTACTTAGTTTAGGAGGATCAATAAAGTTTTTTTTGAATTTTTCCATATAAATTTTATACTCTTCTAATCCTTTTGCCAACGAAATCTGTTTGAAACGAACTTTAGTTCCAGGCGACGCTTGAGCCAACTTGGGAATATCCGAGGTGATGACATAGCCGATTTTCGCATATCCTCCGGTTGTTTGACGATCTGCCATCATAATGATTGGTTGACCTTCGCCCGGGATCTGAATCGCTCCTAGATTGATCCCATCGGAAATAATATCAGCTGAGTCTTTGTGAGGTATTTTTTCACCAGACAAGCGGATTCCCATCCGATCACTCTCAGAAGTTACCTCATACATACTTGAAAAAAATAGTTGAATCCCTTGATCGTCGAAGTAATAATCCTGAGGTCCTAAAATAACTCGTAATTCTATTTCAGAAGGAAATTGAGGAATGTCAGATGTCGGCAGGCTTGCAAGGGGACAATCAATTTGGTCCAACAGCTCCAACTGGTCATTCGCTTGAAGATTACGTCCTTCAAAACCACCAAATTTTCCTTTTAGATTGGTAGAGTAACTTCCCATGATGAAAGGGACTTGGATGCCACCAGCGAAAGCGAGATAGTTTCTTAAGCCCGAACTACAGTACTCACCACGAAGAAGATCGCCTTTTTTTATTTTAATCGTTGTCCAAAGAGGGATCAGGTGATCATTGAGGAAATAGTCATTTTGAGCTCCGGTGATTGCCATAAAAGTATCAGATAAAAACTCCAGTTCGATTCCAGAAAAAGTCGTTTCAATGACGGCCTTATTCGGTGAATTTTGAACTAATAAATTTGCCATTCGAGCTGAAAAATCATCCATAGCACCAGAAACCGAAACACCATAACGTTGGAAATTTAATCGTCCTAAGTCTTGTATTGTTGAAAGCATCCCACCATGAATTACCTTTACTCTCCCCATGCTATCCCTCCTTTCTTAGACGAACTACTTGGTAGGTTCCCTTCAAGACTTCTTCACTAATTTTATTGAATTCGCTCTGATCAATTGGCTTGAAGCTCAGGTAATGGCCTGCGTCAAGTAAGAAAGGATTTTCTTTTCGATAATCAAATAACTGCAACGGAGTCCTCCCAATCAATTGCCAGCCACCGGGACTTTCTACAGGGTAAATACCCGTTTGATTTGCTGCGATCCCGACAGAGCCAGCGGGGATTTTCGTACGAGGTGTTTGAAGACGAGGGGTAGCTATTTTTTCAGACATTCCTCCTACATAAGGAAAACCAGGGGTGAAACCAATCATATAAATCAGATATTCTTCACTGCTATGAATTTTAACAACCTCTTCAGAACTAAGCTGATTATAGTTTGCAACAAAATCCAAATCAGGCCCCAATTCACCACCATAGAAAACAGGGATTTCGACGATCTCACGGGAGAAACTTTTTGATTCATTGGTTTCTGACTTTTTAAAGGCCAGTTCAATTATTTCCTTCAAATTTCCAAAGGAAATTTCCAAGGGATTGTAGGAAATTAATAGGGAACGATAAGTGGGAAGGATTTCGATAATTCCGATGTCTTTTCTACAGTCAAAAAAATCAACTAATTGCTTAATTTTATTATTGATATCCGGAGAAATTTCGTTGCCAAATTCAACGACTAATCCGGTTTCGCCAGCATGTAAATATCTCATTTCTTCACCTACTTAAATAAATTGGCCATTCCTTTTAACGTGGTAATTCCTACATATCCCATAGAGATAACGATAAAAGCACCAAGTGCTGTAAGAATCTTAGAGTGTTTGTAATCTCCCACAATATCCTTTTTATTTGCTGCAATTAAAATGACACCTAAGGTTAAGGGTAAAATCAAACCATTTAAGGTACCAGCTAGTACTAAGAGGGCGACTGGGCGACCTAAGAAAAGCATAATTAATGTTGAGGTTAGAATAAATCCAATGATAAAAGTTTTTTCGTGTTTCTGAATAATAGGAAATAAGGTCTTTAAAAAACTTACTGAAGTATATGCGGCTCCCACAATCGAGGTCAGAGCTGCCGCAAGGATAACAACGCCAAAAATTTTATAACCAATTTCGCCAGCTCCATATTGGAAGGCCGAAGCAGGCGGATTTGAAGGGTCAAGTTTGTATCCTTGGGAAACAACACCTAGCACTGCTAAGAATAAGAGAACTCGAACTAATGAAGCAATAAATACCCCCATATGAGCACTTTGATTTATTTTACTGAGATTTTCTTGCCCGGTAAGTCCGGCGTCTACAAGCCGATGACCACCAGCAAAAATAATATAACCACCAATGGTTCCTCCTAAAAGGGTCAGAGTGGGTAAGCCAAGAGTGATATAATCATCAGGAACAAACATTTTCACCATAACTTCTCTAAGCGGTGGATTGCTAGTAACCGTAACATAGGCGATCACCAAAATGATGATACCGCCCAGTACTTTCGTGAAATTATCCAGTAATTTCCCCATATCTTTCGATAAAAAAATAAGTGCTCCAATTGCACCAGAAATCACAATGCCAATCGTAAGATCAAGGCCAAAAACTACATTGAGTCCAAGTGCAGCTCCACCGACATTTCCAATATTAAAAGCCAATCCGCCTAATGATACGAGAAAAGCAATTATATATCCCAATCCTGGAATGACTCGATTGGCTAAATCTTGCCCTCGTAGTCCGGTGACTCCCATAACACGCCAAATATTCAGTTGGGCAACCAGTGTGAAAATAATTGAAATAAAAATTGCGAAAGCAAAATTTTCTTTAAATTTCTCTGTAAAAACAGCTGTTTGAGTTAAGAAGCCAGGTCCAATTGCAGAGGTTGCCATTAAAAAAGCGGCACCAATCATAATACTTTTTGAAGAATCTTTTTTTTCCATGTTGCACTCCTTTCACTTTGAGAAATTATCGAATTGATTTTACCAAAATGTTTGCTTCTTCTAATTTTTCTTTTATTTTCTTTGCAAATAAGATGGCGTGCTCGCCGTCGCCGTGGACACAGATCGTATCGGCTTGTAAGGGGATATCATCACCATCCACCGAAGTTACTTTTTTTTCTTGCACCATTTTCAGTACTTGAGCAATGGCTAGCCCATCGTCGGTGATCATTGAATTGGCTTGGCTGCGGGGAGTCAAAGAACCATCTTTTTGATAGGTGCGGTCAGCGAAGACTTCTTCGACCGCTCGAATCCCAATTCGCTTGGCTGCATGAATCATTTCGCTACCGGCGAGTCCGAATAGGACGAGTTCTGGATCTACTTTGTAAAGACTTTCAACAATCGCTTCTGCAAGCTTTTTATCTTTGGCTGCCATATTATAAAGAGCACCATGGGGTTTGACATGCTGCATTCTTCCACCTTCAGCTTTGATAAAACCATTTAGAGCACCAATCTGATAAACCATCATGGTATAGACTTCTTGGGGGCTGGTTGCCATAGTTCGTCGCCCAAAGCCGACTAGATCAGGGAAGCCTGGATGGGCTCCAATAGCAACTCCGTTTTTCAATGCCAGTTGGACGGTCTTGTGCATCACATCCGGGTCACCGGCGTGGAAACCGCAAGCAATATTGGCCGAACTAATCAATTCTAATATTCGCTCGTCCATCCCCATGGTGTAGCTTCCAAAACTTTCGCCTAAGTCGCTATTAAGATCAACATGTTTATTCATAGGACACCTCACTTTGTAATAATAATAATGACTGAATTAGAAAACACGTCTTAATTTAACTGAATTTTCCTTCAATTCGATTATAAGGTGAGAATAAATTTTAGGAAAACAAGGATATTTTGTAGTTCTACAAGAATATCTTGATAGAGGTGGAGGTAGATGTTGTGAGAATTGGTTTTAAATGCTTTCTGGTTACAGCTCAGACACTGCATATGGGCAAGGCGGCGGGGATTTTGTTTCTGACTCAGCAAGCAATCAGCGAACATATTAAAAAATTAGAAAAAGAATACGGTGCTACTTTATTTTATCGAAAACCCAAATTGTCCCTCACACCAAGTGGGATGATTTTACTGGAGGCCATTGAAAAGATCGCAGTGATTGAAACGAATCTAAAGCATGAATTAAACAATATTACCAATGACTCGGAAGGGCGAATCCGATTTGGAATAGGTACTTATCGTCTTCATGATGCAATTTTAGGAATTGTTTTAGACTTTCATCAGCATTATCCGAAGGTGAAGATTGACTTACTCTATGATGATAATGTCCGATTGGAGAAATTATTACTAAATGGAAAGATCGATCTCTTCACAGGCTTTAATACTCAAAGTCATAGTGAGTTTGAAAAAACTACTTTATTGGAAGACCAGAATTGTCTTTTGATTCCTGAGAAATTATTACATTCTTTTTATGAAGAATCGGAAATAAAAGAAATTAGCCAAAGAGGAATTTATATTAAAGAAATAGAGAGACTTCCTTTTCTAGCCAATTATCTAGAAGGTGCTTTATGG
>JAGOHU010000069.1 GCA_017995975.1 Negativicutes bacterium | reverse complement strand
GGGGCCACCATCGAAGACTTAGGCCAAGGAAACTATAAAGTAACGGGTATGGGAAAAAAAGCTCCTCAAGGGGGAGTGATCGACTGCCTCGAAAGTGGCTCGACCATCCGCTTTTTGATTCCTCTCGGACTAAATGGAGTCCAAAATCAATTCACTGGGCGAGGTCGACTAACTGAACGACCTCAAAAAATCTATCATGACATTTTTAAAGAACAAAACATTTTCTTTGAAAAACCAACTGACAAAGAACTTCCTTTGACTGTGAAAGGCACCCTAAAAGCGGGAGAGTTTACTTTTCCTGGCAATGTAAGTTCCCAATTTATCTCAGGGTTACTCTTCGCTTTACCAAGACTTGAGGGAGACTCAAAAATTATCCTGACTGATCAATTAGAATCCATTGATTACATCAAACTCACTTTAGATATGCTGAGTAAATTTGGCATCCAAATCCAAGTAAGTACCGACAATCGGGTTTACTCAATCAAAGGAAATCAGACTTATCAACCTTCCGATGTGGAGATCGAAGGGGACTTTTCCCAAGCTGCTTTTTGGCTTGTAGCTGGTACGATCGGCTCTCCAATCGAATTGACTGGATTGAATCCAAATTCTGCACAAGGAGATCGAGCCATCCTAGATATTCTAAAGAAAATGGGAGCAAATCCCGAATGGCAAGGTACTTCTTTGCTCGCCACCCCGACTCCAACTGGTGGGATCACAATTGATGTGGCTCAATGCCCAGATCTTGTCCCAATCTTGACAGTCCTTGCAGCTCGTAGTGAAGGAACCACAAAAATCATCAACGCTGAACGATTGCGAATCAAAGAATCGGACCGCTTAGCTGCTATGCGAAGCGAACTCACCAAGCTCGGCGTAGCGGTCGAAGAGACCGAATCTACCTTAACCATAACTGGAACAAAAAATCTAACTTCTGCAACTGTTGAAAGCCACGATGATCACCGCATCGCCATGTCTATGGGAGTAGCCAGCATTCTGCTTGATCAGCCTTTCAACTTAGACCATGCAGAAGTGGTGAGCAAATCCTATCCTGAATTTTGGAAAGACTTTGCCTCGTTAGGAGGAAAGATCAATGAGTGCTAGCTGGGGAACGAAAGTTCGATATACTCTTTTTGGCGAAAGCCACGGAACCGCAATCGGAATTATCATCGATGGATTGCCCGCCGGAATCGAAATCGATTGGGACTTCATTCAAAGTGAAATGGCCCGAAGAGCCCCTGGAGGCGAGCTATCAACCCGGCGACAGGAACCGGATCAAGTGGAGATTCAAAGTGGAATCTACAATAACAAAACAACCGGAGCTCCTTTGGCGGCCCGAATTGTCAATCAAAACCAACGCTCTTCCGACTATGGCAATCTGGCCCAGTCCTTTCGACCTAGCCATGGAGACTACGGTGGCTGGGTAAAGTTCGACGGATTTAATGATCCTCGTGGGGGTGGTCCTTTCTCGGGCCGGCTTACTGCACCCATTGTGTTTGCTGGAGCAATTATAAAGAAACTTCTTGAGCGAGAAGAAATCACAATCGGAGCTCACTTGGAGCAAATTGGCAAAGTGACCGAGCGACGTTTTGATTCGGCAGACAACAAAAAGACATTAGCTTCTCTGACTCAATCAGCTTTCCCACTGCTTCAACCAAAACGAGAAGAGTCAATGAAAGGAGAAATCATTACTGTACGAGATATTGGAGACTCAGTGGGAGGAGTCATTGAAGCAATGGCTCTCGGCATCCCAGCAGGTAAAGGGGATTTGTTTTTCGGCAGTGTAGAAAGCCGTCTGAGCCAGCTTTTGTTTTCCATCCCAGCCGTAAAAGGTCTGGAATTCGGAAGCGGCTTCGGACTAACTTCTATGAGAGGGAGCGAAGCCAACGATCCTTGGATCATTAACGATAAACAAGTACAAACTCAAAGCAATCACAATGGTGGGATTCTTGGGGGACTAACTACCGGTATGCCTTTGATTTGCCGGGTAGCAGTCAAGCCCACCTCATCCATATTCCTACCCCAACAAACAGTTAATACGAAACTAGAGCCTTGTGAGTTACTTATCCAAGGCCGTCATGATCCTTGCATCGTGCCTCGGGCACTACCGGTGGTAGAGGCAATGATGGCTTTAGCAATCTGGGATATTTTATAGGAGGTTGAGTATGCAAAAATTTGGACTTATTGGCTTCCCCATTGCCCACAGCTTGTCGCCAGTCCTTCAAGGGAGTTTATTAAAATCTCAAAATATTGAAGGAGAGTATCAGCTCTACTCGATTGAACCTCAAAATTTAGCTGAAGAATTTGTGAAACTAGAAAAACTCGGCCTCACTGGTTTAAATGTGACTGCCCCTTTTAAACAAGATATTTTGGCTTTTCTTGATGAAGTGGCTCCAGCCGCAAAAAAAATGGGCGCAGTAAATACGATCCTTTTCAAGGATGGTAAAAAATACGGCTACAACACGGACTACGATGGGTTCGGCATGGTGCTAGAGCAAATCAAATTCTCCTGTGAAGGAAAAAAAGTTCTCATCCTCGGAGCTGGCGGTGGTGCTCTAGCAGCAAGTCATTATGTTGCCAACCAAGGCGCTAAAGAAGTCTGGATCGTCAGTAGAAATTTGGACAAAATATCTCATGGCGGCTTTCCTCTCCTTGCCTATGACCAACTGGCAGAAAATCTAAAAACCACTGATTTAATTGTAAATTGCACCCCTGTAGGGATGCACCCGAATATTGATGACTCACCGATCGATCTGGATTTGCTTGATGCTTATCAAGGAGCAATCGTCGATTTGATCTACAACCCTTTTCAAACGAAACTAATTAAAAAAGCCGAATCTCTCGGGCTACCTGCCAGTGGGGGTTTGATGATGCTAATCGGCCAAGGAATCGCAGCTCAACAAATCTGGCAAGAAAAAAGCCTCGATCCATCTCTGGCGATTCCAGCAGAAAAACTTCTAAGAAAAACCTTGGAGGAACGAAATGAAAAATAAAAATATAATCCTGATCGGTATGCCAGGCTGCGGAAAAACCATCTTAGGAATCGGATTGGCTCAAAAGCTAGGTTGGCCTTTAATTGATACGGACGATGAAATTATGCGGATTTCCGGAAAAACAATTCCTGAGCTTTTCAAAGACGGGGAGTCTCACTTTCGAGAATGGGAATATCAAGCGGTAGCTCAATTGCCTTTTGAAGGAGGTCACGTCATCAGCACCGGTGGCGGAGTAGTTATCCAGCCTCGCACAATGGTCGAGCTTAAAAAAAGAGGAACCATTGTTCACCTGGATCGTTCTTTGGAAAACATTATCAGTTCACTCGAAGAAGATGACGAGCGGCCTCTTCTTGCTGGAAATAAAGTGCAAAAAATAAAAAAGCTTTACCAGGAACGAAAGTCCCTTTATCTTCTTTACCGGGATCAAGGAATTGACAACAACGGAACCGAAAGAAAAACTCTTGAGACACTTCAAAAATTGGCTACTGCAGATCAAAGAACTTCTCGGAAACGAATTTTGGTCATGAACGGTCCCAATTTAAATTTACTCGGTTTTCGAGAACCTGAAATCTATGGAAGCTCTACCTACTTAGACTTAATTCGTTATTTAGAATCTTTAGGAGAAGAACGAAATGTGGAGCTGACTTTTTTTCAAAGTAATCACGAAGGCCAATTAGTCGATCAAATCCAAAATGCAAAAGGCTATTTTGATGGAATCCTTTTCAATCCTGCTGCTTATACCCACACCAGTGTAGCCCTTTTAGATGCCTTGCTGGGGATCCAAATCCCTACCGTAGAAGTACACCTTTCGGCCATTGAAAAGCGAGAAGAATTTCGCCAAAAAAGTTTCACCGCTCCAGCTTGTATCGCTCAAATCAGTGGACTTGGATTCGGTAGCTACGAAAAAGGACTGGACACTCTTATTCAATTCCTCAAAGAGAAAGAGACTTCGAAATAATTCGAAGTCTCTTTTTATAGCCTACCTTGCCAAGCAACCATACTCACAATCAGCCCCCCAAGGGTCATAAATGAACCAATCAAAATCGTCCATACCATAAAAAAAGTATCTAAAACTCCACCATGATAGGACATCACTGATAAAAAATCATCTGGCTCTCCTAGAAAATCCGAGTGGCTGATATCATACTTTCCGCTTTTTGGAATAAGAACCTCTCCTAAAGAATGGGCTCGCACTGCTTTCAAATCACTTCGAGTAAAAAAACTCACCCAATCGGCCATGTAGGGAACTTCTTCCCCGGAAAAGGAGTGAGTAATCTTAAATTCGAATCCCCGCCACGGAATCGGTTTTCGAATGATTCGAACTTTAGGCTTCCGGCAATAAAAAAACTGGTATTTGCCTACTTCCGGAAAATAAATAGTGGTCTTTTCCTGAGAGAGAGGGAAATCTTCTCTAAAATCAGGAAAAATGAGTCTTTTGGCTTTTTTTATTCCATAATACAAAATAATCGTTCCCCCAAGGAAGACAAAAGGCAAAATAATCTTTAAAATATCCGAGGACAATGAGATACCCCATTTCTATTTTCATTTTTTTACTACAGATCCTACAAAGTAGAATGTTAAAAAACACACACTCAGGCCTAACATCAAGATCACACCATTCTCAGACCAATTTTTACAGCCTGCCTCCTAAACGATCTAAAAAGAAAACGGTTCCTAAGATAAATAGAATCGCCCCGCTCATTACCAGTACCAAAGTACCCAATACATTCGAATTGCTAATATAAGGCATGATAGCCAACATATCTGATTTTTTCAAAATCCCTGGAGTTGTCGTTTCAATCCGATAAGCTCCAGGTGAAAAAATCTTAAAATAGCCTAAGGGAATCATATTCTGCCCATTTTCACCTTTTCTAGAATAAACCGAAAATTCAAGAGGACAATAAAACACAGGCTCCTTCGTTCCCAAAGGGTATATCCCAAAGAGAGCCGACTCGGGTACCCGGCGAAACCAGCTTCGAGAATCGGAAGTCACACAAATCTCATAACGTCCAGTCTCAGAAAAAGTAACTGAATGTTCTTTTGATTCTGCTGGAAAAGCACTAATATTTCTAGGTAGTAAGAGCTCCATACTTCGACGGATTCCCAAATATAACAATAATATTCCCAAAAGGCTTGAAAACAAACTCAACCAATGTACCATTATTCTTCTCCATTCTAATTAAAAGTTGTTCTTATTGATTTATTTTTCTTCATTTTTACTAAAAATCCTTTTATTATTGATACCTGGTGATTCATTACTAAAAAAAGGATTTAGTTTCTTTTAAACGAATTATTATAATACCTAAAATTTCAACATTTGAGAAAGGAGACTGGGGTATGAAAAAAGTCTTACTTTTTTTGATTCTTTTAGTGATGTTACTTACCAGTTCTGTCACTGTTTGGGCCAAAGCAGCACCAGAATGGTTTCCTCTTGATCAAGAAGAAACCATTTTGATTGACCTAAAAAGCATTCAAAAAAGAAGTGATCCAGCCAGTAAAGATGAAGTGTACCGCTTCGATGTCAAATATTTCAACAAAGCAAATGACGTAACTCCCACCAAGAGAGCTCCTTATGAGTTTTGGATTTTAGACATGGAAGTAAATTACTCAAAGAGCGAATTTGCAACTCGAGTCATTATTTATTATGAAGACTGGAACGGAAGGGTTACTCGTCTCGAACGACACATCTTAAAAGGCGAAGATTCGGAATGGAAGCCTCTCTTAAAAGGACAGACCAATTATTTTGTGGCTGAAAGAATGAGAGAAGTCATCAATGACAACCAAGAAGATATAAAAGGACACCAAACCTACTATCAATAGGTTTGGTGTCCTTTTTATTGATATTATAATCATTTAATGGTAAAGTAGAATGTGTAATTATTGATTATTTAGTAGTAAGTTAAAGGAGGTTATTTCTCTTGAAAAAATTGATTCTATCGTTGGTTACATTATTGTTTGTTGTGACTATGGGAAATTCTGAAGCTGCAGTAGGTCCCCGATCAGACTGGTTTCCTCTTGATAAAGACGAAACTCTTTTTGTGGATTTAAATACGATTCAACAACGAGTCGACAATCCGATGATTTATCGAGTTGCTCTCAAACAACCACCAATTCGTGAAGGTGTTACCACTCCAGGACGCTTGAAGGCTTATGAGTACGAGGTTACAATCTACGAATTTGACTTAGCAAACAAATATTATGCACCTCGTGAAATTCGCTATGTAAAAGACGAGCGTTTTGAAGAAAAGGTTGTAGAAAAATTCAAGCTTAAAGGTGAAGAGTTCGGCTGGAAACCAGTCGATGAAGGAAAAGTCACTGGCTTTACTGCAAAAAAACTTCGACAAATCGTAGAAGATAATAAAGAAGACATTAAAGATCGGGCCAACTACAAACCTTATACGAAAAAAGATAAATATTTCTAATATCAAACCCCCTGAAAGAGCGACTCTTTCAGGGGGTTTTCTTTGTTGCAAAAAAGAGGCAGGCTTTCGCCTGCCTCTTTACCTGTCATTTATAAAGTAACCCCATTTTTGAAAATCGTTAAATCCTTGGCCCCTAATTTCTCAGCTTTCGTCAACTCACCTGAAGCAACCTGCAAAAGATAAGTAAAGAAATCTTCTGCCAATTCGTCCATTGGCACTCCTTCTAATAGGCGCCCTGCATTGTAATCGATCCAATTGGCTTTCTTGGTGGCTAATTCGCTATTGGTTGCCACTTTCACAGTAGGTACCACACTACCCATTGGATTGCCCCGACCTGTGGTAAAGAGTACCATATGACACCCAGCAGCGGCTAAAGCACTACAGGCAACTAAGTCATTCCCTGGCCCCGATAACAAAGTCAATCCGGGCTTTGTCACTCGTCCTCCATAAGGGATCACATCAGTGACAACACCTACGCCACCTTTTTGGACACAGCCAAGGGATTTATCTTCCAAAGAGCTGATACCGCCCTCTTTATTACCTGGCGACGGATTCTCATAGATCGGTTGATTGTAGGAATTGAAGTAGGTTTTAAAATCATTAATTAAATCAACGGTTTTGTTGAAAATATCTTTATTTTCTGCCCGATCCATCAAGATTTGTTCGGCTCCAAACATCTCTGGAACTTCGGTTAGCACAGTACTTCCACCAGAAGTAAGATGCCGGTCCGAGAGAACTCCCAGCAACGGATTGGCTGTAAGGCCCGAAAACCCATCAGAGCCACCACATTTGAGGCCAATCACCAATTCTTTTGCATCAATTGTAGTACGGCTGGTTTGGCTTGCATACTCAGCCAACTGGCCGACCAATTTGAGGCCCTCTTCGATTTCATCTTCCACCTCTTGGGCAACAAGAAACTTCACTCGGTCCTCATCCCAAGTCCCCAAAGCTTCTTTAAATTGGGCCATATAATTATTTTCACAGCCCAGGCCAAAGACTAAAACACCACCTGCATTGGGTTGGTTAATTAAATCGATCAACACTTGCCGAGTATTTTCATGGTCTTGCCCAAGTTGGGAGCAGCCATGAGGGTGGGTCAAGGCGAAGAATCCATCAATATTGGGTAGATGAGCAAATTTTTTCTTTGCTTCTTCCACAATAATTTGAGAATTTGCATTTACACAGCCAACCAAAGGAATGATCCAGACTTCGTTGCGAATCCCCGGCTTACCCTCTTTGCGTAAATACCCCTGAAAAGTTCTTTTCTTTGCCACTGCTGGCAACTCTGGATAATGAGGATTGAATTGATAATCGAGCAAGTCCCCAAGAGTGGTTTTCAAGTTTTGGGTATGTACCCACTCCCCTTCTTGGATATCCTCTGTGGCAAATCCAATGGGGCAGCCATATTTAATTATTTTTTCTCCTTTGGCAATATTTTGGAGAGCAATTTTGTGTCCTGTCGGAATATCTACTTTCGCTGTGACCTCTCGATCGCCTGCCAGCAGTGTCTCCCCCTTACTCATCGGATGAAGAGCTACCGCAACTGTATCTTGAGGATTAATTTTTAGCAACGCCATAGTTAGCCTCCTACTACTTCAGTAATTCGATCTGCTAATTTCCCTTGCTCCAAAACTTTTAACTCTTCAGCTACTTTTTCGGTCAAGCTAGGTACTTCATTTAAATCCATACCCCAGATTTT
>JAGOHU010000218.1 GCA_017995975.1 Negativicutes bacterium | reverse complement strand
GAGGACAAGAGAGTGCTGGGATAGTAGTTACTGACGGGATGCATTTAGACTCTGAAAAAGGAAATGGACTGGTTACAGAAGTTTTTCGAGATCGACTCCCTTCATTAAAAGCTCATTGCGGAATTGGTCATGTACGCTATTCATCCGTTGGCTCTGATGGGCACAACAATATTCAACCAATTTTTGCCTATAACTCAGATGGAATTATAAGCCTTGCAAATAATGGTAGTCTTACAAATGGAAGAAAAATTCGCAAAGAATTAGAAAAACAAGGTTATGCTTTTCAAACAACAACAGATAGCGAATCTATTTTAAATTTAATTGCTTCTTCTATTGAAACTTCTATCGAAAAGAAGGTTCTAAAAAGTCTTGAGCAAATTGAAGGAGCTTATTCGCTAACGATTATGACTGGGGAGCAATTAATAGGAGTTCGAGATCCTCATGGATTTCGACCCCTCTGCCTAGGTAAATTAAAAAGTCCAGAAGGGTATGTTATTGCTTCTGAAACCTGTGCTTTGGATGCAATCGAAGCTGATTTTGTGCGAGATATAAAACCGGGAGAAATGATCGTGATTGACTCTTCAGGAATAAGAAGTTATTTTCTTGATAAAAAAAGAGAACCATCATTTTGCACTTTTGAATTTATATACTTTGCTCGTCCAGACAGCGTAGTGGAAGGGCAGAATGTGTGGCAGTCTCGCTTTCGTATGGGGGAAGAATTAGCAAAAGAAAATATCATTGATGCGGATATTGTAGTTCCAGTTCCCGATACCGGAATTGCTGCTGCAATCGGCTTTAGTTCATATAGCAAAATTCCTTATGTGGAAGGATTGATCAAAAATCGTTATATTGGGCGGACTTTCATTCTTCCAGATCAAGCTTCTCGTGATCAAGGGGTAAAGATGAAGTTGAGTCCGGTAAAAGCCAATTTAAAAGATAAAAAGGTCATTTTAGTAGATGATTCAATTGTCCGAGGAACTACAAGCAAAAGATTGATTTCTCTTCTGCGAGAGGCTGGAGCCAAAGAGGTCCATATGTGTATTTCCTCACCACCAATTACAGACCCCTGTTATTATGGAATTGACACTTCCATCCGTAAGGAATTAATCAGTGCTCGACTATCAATTGATGAGATAAAAGATTATATCGGAGCGGATGGCCTTTACTACTTATCTCTTGATGGATTATCTATGGCGGTAGAGGATCCCAATAAAGAGAAAATGTGTTCTTCTTGTATTACCGGAATCTATCCTACCGAAGTAGAGGGAATGGAGGCTGAAGTATGACAACTTTAAATCAAAAATCACTTTCCTATAAAGATGCTGGAGTAGATATTGATGCAGGCAATCAAGCGGTAGAAGAAATTAAAGAAGCAGTTCGTTCCACTTATCGGCCAGAAGTAATAGGAGAACTAGGAGGATTTGGAGGATTATTTGCTTTAAATATGGCTAAGTACAAGGAACCAGTCTTAGTTTCTGGAACTGATGGAGTTGGCACTAAATTGCAAATTGCTTTTATGAGTGGTGATCACTCTACCATTGGGCAAGATGCAGTGGCTATGTGTGTAAATGATATTTTAGCCCAAGGAGCCGAGCCTCTTTTCTTCTTAGATTATCTTGCGGTAGGGAAATTAGACCCTTTACAAGTAAAAGAAATCGTGACCGGGGTAGCAAATGCTTGCAGAGAGTCCGGTTGTGCCCTTATTGGCGGCGAAACTGCTGAAATGGCAGGATTTTATAAAGAGAAAGAGTATGATATTGCTGGTTTTTGTGTTGGTATCGCAGAAAGATCAAATATTTTGCCAAAAGTTGATGAAATGAATGAAGGCGATTTGTTGATTGGTCTTCCGTCTTCTGGCATTCACTCCAACGGATTTTCGTTGGTTCGAAAGATTTGTTTTGAACACAAGCAGTTTGATATCCATTCTTTTATTCCCGAACTGAATTGTACTTTAAAAGAAGCTTTGCTGACTCCAACGAGACTCTATCCAAAGCTACTTTCTTCCTTATTAGAAAAATTTGGAATAAAAGGGTTGATTCATATTACTGGTGGTGGTTTTTACGACAATATTCCAAGAGCCTTACCAAGTCATCTTGGTGCAAAAATTGATTCGGTTAGTTGGAAAGTACCTCAAATATTTAAGATGCTACAACAATGGGGAAATGTGGAGCCATCTGAAATGTATCGGGCTTTTAACATGGGGATTGGAATGATTGTTATTGCATCTCCTGAAGAAGGAAAGAAAATCCTCAAAGAACTATCAGACCAAGGAGAAGAGACATTTTTGATTGGTCAATTGGTATTGCGTGAAAATCAGAGTCAGCCAATTTGTATCGAGGGGATTGACTCATGAACATCGGAGTATTAGTTTCTGGAAGAGGTAGTAATTTACAGGCAATCTTAGATGCTGTTGATACAAAGCATATCAAAGGAAATATTTCGGTTGTTATTTCAGATAAAAGTGATATTTATGCACTGGAACGATTAAAAGGGAAGACGATTGCTTCAAAAATTGTTTTGCGAGCTGACTATACTAGCAAAGAAGG
>JAGOHU010000068.1 GCA_017995975.1 Negativicutes bacterium | reverse complement strand
CCCACACACATAGCCCCCAGTACCAATCACCACATCAGGCCTAAATCGTTTGAGCAGCCGATACGCATCCCACAGACCACTGGTAGCCTGAGAAAGATTGATAATATTTTCAAAAGTAAACCGCCGCTCGATCCCAGCAGCTCGTAGTAATTCTAATTGGTAGCCCCCTTGAGGGACAATCTGGCTTTCCAAACCTTCTTTAGTCCCTGCAAACCGAATTTCTGCATCGGGGAAACGCCGTTTTAATTCATCTGCTATGGCTAAAGCCGGATAGATATGTCCACCGGTTCCACCACCGGAAAGCAATATCCGTTTTCTCATTTTAAATCCCCTACCCATTTCTTGAAATCCCGTCCTCGTTCCTCATAATTGGCAAATTCATCAAAACTAGAACAAGCAGGTGATAAAAGAACTACATCCCCAGGTTGACTCAATTCTTGGGCCAAGTCAACCGCTTTTTTCAGCCCCGTGGCTTGATGCAAATTTTCTAGTCCCAACTCAGTGGCTTCTTTGAAAAAGCGTTCCCGAGCAGCTCCAAAAAAGATGGAAGTCACTTTTTTAGTTTTCGCAACTTGGAGTAATTCTTTCAAATCATTTCCTTTATCGTAGCCTCCAGCCAACAAGATCGTTGGCCTTTCGAAAGATTCCAATGCTTTGATCGTCGAATCCGGATTCGTCCCTTTTGAATCATTATAGTAATCCACCTCACTCAACGTTCGAGTCCACTCAATGCGGTGTTCTACTCCAGAAAATTCTTGAATGGCTTCCCGAACCAAGTCGACTTGTAAGCCAGCACACAAAGCCAGCCCTGCTGCCATAGCAATATTCTCCCGATTGTGAATCCCCATTAAAGGACTCTCAGTCCAGAGGACTATTCTTTCGGCGACCCCATTCAGGTTGTGCCAAAGTCCGATTGAATCGCCCCAGACCCCTTGGGCTACTGGAGATTGGGAGTCAAAGAAGAAGACTTTACTTTCGGCCTGGCTACCCATCTTCGACACAACAGGGTCCGCCTGATTTAAAAAGAGAATATCCTCGCTCCTTTGATTGGCAAATAGTTTTTCTTTCATTTTTTGATAATTTTCCATGGTTTTATGCCGATCCAAATGATCCGGAGTGAAATTGAGGACCCCTCCAATATGGGGACGAAAGTCTACCGTAGTCTCCAATTGATAGCTAGAAACTTCTAGAACGACAAAGCCTTCTTTCGGTAAATGGTCTGCTTCTTCCGAAAGAGCCTTCCCAATATTTCCACCTAACAGGACAGGTTTCCCTGTCTTTTTCATCATCTTAGTTAGCAAAGTGGCTGTGGTCGTTTTCCCATTGGTTCCAGTCACTGCAAGAATGGGCAAAGAACAATTTCGATAAAAAAGCTCTAATTCACCAATTACCTCTATCCCTTTTTCTTTCGCCAACTGGACAATCGGAATTTCAAGTGAAATCCCTGGAGAAATAATGATCTGATCCACTCCAACGAGAAGCTCGGAGCTTTGCTTTCCCCAGTCAAGCCGAATCTCTTTGGCCAACCTTGGAAAATCGTCTGGACACTTCAAATCACTCAAGGTGACCAAATGACCTTGGCGAGCAAGAAAACTCGCAGCAGCAATCCCGCTACGACCTGCCCCAATCACTAACTTGCTCATCTTCAGTCACTCCATTTCTTCAATTTATTGTCCCAACAGCCCCCATAAGTAAAATAGCCCAGCCAATGTGACCAGTCCACTCAATCCACCAACACTCCAAAAAGTCCAGACCACTCGTTTCTCAGACCAGCCACCTAGCTCAAAATGGTGATGCAAGGGACTCATACGAAAAAATCGTTTGCCTCCAGTTTTTTTAAAGTAAATCACCTGAATCATTACGGAAACAGCTTCTCCTACATAAATTACGCCGAGAGGAACTAAAATCAGCTCCATTCTCGTCAAGACGCCGATCGCAGCAAGCCCGCCGCCAATCGCTAAGGAGCCTGTATCTCCCATAAAAATCTTGGCTGGATAATAATTGTATTTGAGAAAAGCAAGACAAGCCACTCCGATGAGGAAAGAAAATACCCCGCCTGCAATCGAATAAAGACAAAAAGCGATCAACCCGAGAAAGAAACTTGCCACTACAGTGGTACCTGCAGCCAATCCGTCGAGTCCGTCAGTCAAATTCACCGCATTACTCGTTCCAATCACTACAACTAAAACAAATAAACTATACCCATAAGTTCCCAAATCAAAACCAAGCATAGTCCCCGGAATCCCAACAAAGGTTCCTCGGTCTAAATAAAAAGCCATACCAACCAAAAGAAGAGATAGGAGAATCTGACCAATCAACTTCCCTTTTGCCGTAAGCCCTAGATTTTGCTTTTTTGCTACTTTGATATAGTCATCTAAAAAGCCTAACAGCCCATGTCCAAAAAAGAGAACCCAGATGGTCCAAAGAATCAACACATCTTTTATAGGAAACCCTTGTTCGAGGATAATCCCGGTCCCAACTAAAACCCCACCAGTAACACCGGCAATAATAGCAAGTCCTCCCATGGTAGGCGTCCCGGTCTTAGCTCGATGAGATTCAGGCCCTTCATCACGAATGGTTTGTCCAGCCTTTAGGCGCTGGAGTACCCGTATTAATTGAGGGATCATCAAAAAAGTAATCAAAAAAGTAATAAATACAGAGAAGCCTATATAAAAAATCACAACTTACACATTCCTTTATCTTTTGCTATTAGCTTCCCATCGAGTCAGACCAAGCTTTGAGTATCTCTTCCATCTTCATACCTCGAGACCCTTTGACGAGAAGGCTATCTCCGTTGTATAAATTCTCATCCAGATAACGAACCAGCTCGTTCAAATTGTCCGAGTACAAAATGCGATTGGACAAGATCTCCTTCTGAGCTTGCTTCATCGCCTCACCGGTCAAAATGATTTTCTCAATTCCTAAGTTGAGCGCATAAAGCAGAATTTCTCGATGAGCAACACCGGTCAGCTCGCCTAGCTCAAACATATCGCCCAGCAAAGCCACTCGGTGACCACGGCCGATCTCTACAAAAGTCTGGAGAGCCGCTACCATCGAACGAGGATTGGCATTGTACGCATCATTGAGCACAAAAATCCCTCGTACATTTCGAGGCTCCATCCGCATCGGCGAAGGGATCAAGCTAGACAACCCTTGCTGAATCTTTAGAGGCGGAATCCCGAGATAACGAGCCACCCCAATCGCAGCCAAGCTATTCCCTAGTTGATGGCGACCATAGAGAGGAACAAAAAATTCTCCGTCAATGCCTTGATAGTTATATTGAATCGACAAGCCCGCTCGGCTATGAATCAAAATCTGGCCCTGCACATCCGCATCGGAAGAGCGACCAAAAGTCAGAACTTCATCCGGAGCAATTTGCTTCATTTGAATCACATATGGATCATCATTACTTAAAAAAGCCACTGATTTTTCTGCCGGCAGAGCCGAGATCAGCTCACTCTTCGCCAAAGCAATTGCTTCACGACTTCCCAGTCTCTCGATATGTACATCTTCTACATTAGTCACGACCCCAATGGTAGGCTGAGCGATCTCTGCCAAATAGGCAATTTCGCCGGCCCCCCTCATACCCATTTCGATCACTGCATACCGATGGGTCTCATTTAATTCTAATAACGTCAAAGGTAAGCCAATTTCATTGTTAAAATTCCCTTGAGTTTTAAGCACTTCATGATCTGCACTCAGGGCAGCCGCAATCAAATCCTTAGTACTGGTTTTCCCTACTGACCCAGTGACCCCAATCACAGGAATCGAAAATCGCTCTCGATGAAAACGGGCCAATTTCCCTAGTGCAATCACTGTATCTTCCACTGGAAAAACAGTCACTCCAGCGTGCTTCCATTGGCAATCCTTGTTTACTAAAACCCCACGAGCTCCCGCCTCAGCAGCATGATCTAAAAAGCTATGCCCATCAAAGCGATCCCCTTTTAGTGCCACGTACAAATCTCCCGGCTTTACCTGCCAGGAATTTGTAACCACTCGCTCTACATTCTTCAGCGAGCCTCTTGCTTTTTCAATTCCGAGGGCCTGAAGAATTTCTTCTCCCTTAAATGCAGCCATACTTAGCCTCCAATGCGTCCCTTGCTATTTCTCGATCGTCAAAATGTATGGTTTTGTCTTTTAGTATTTGGTAAGTTTCATGGCCTTTACCGGCGATCACGACCACATCACCAGGCTCGGCAAGACTAATTGCAGTTTCAATAGCCTTTTGGCGGTCAATCTCCACTAAGGGTAATTCTTTTCCATTAAATTCCCAAGCAGTTAATATATCTTTTAAAATCTCTTCTGGGTCTTCACTCCGTGGATTATCAGACGTCACAATCGCAAGATCCGACAAATCAGCCCCAATACCACCCATCAAAGGACGTTTGGTTCGATCTCGATCTCCACCACAACCGAATACAGAAATCACTTTTTGGCTAGTCAATTTCCGTGCAGTTTCCAGCACATTTTTGAGTCCATCCGGACTATGGGCATAATCCACAACCACCAAAGGATGCTTCTTATTGGTAGAAACTTGCTCAAATCGGCCTGGCACCCCTGAAAAGTCTTTCAGTGCCCCTTCGATAACCGACCATTCTACCCCTTCAGCTCGCGCTACTGCAACAGCGGCCAACACATTGTAAATATTAAAGTCTCCGGTCAAAGGGCTATACAGGCTCCGATCACCATCGGGAGTCCTTAGTTCTAGCCGAGTACCCCACTGGCTGATTTCTGCATTTTTCACAAAAAAGTCTGCCCCATCGCCCTGACCATAAGTCCAGCAAGGTACCAAAGAAGCCTCGTAGAATTCTTGTCCTGCCGGATCGTCTAAATTGACAATGGCTCGTTTCGCTCCCTTTTCACCGGAGCTTACCGAAGCAAATAACTTTAATTTCTCGTTTTTGTATTCCTCAAGGGAGCCATGAAAATCCAAATGATCTTGAGTCAAATTGGTAAAAGCGGCCACATCAAATTCACACCCGGCCACCCGATTCAAAGCCAATGCGTGAGAAGAAACTTCCATAACAACTGTTGTAACTTTCGCCTGTACCATTTCCGATAGAAATAATTGCAATTGAGTCACATCAGGAGTTGTATTTTCCGAAGTGATCTCTTGAGCTCCAATTCGATTACAAATGGTCCCGATCAGTCCAGTTTCAATACCTGCTTTTTGAAGAAGATGGTGAATCAAAAAGGTAGTCGTAGTCTTACCGTTTGTCCCAGTCACACCGATCATCCGCATCTTGCGACCTGGATAATCATAAAAATAAGGAACGATCTTTTCCATCGCCTCATGAATGTTGGGGACCACCAATTGAGGAACTGGGAGCTCCAATTTTTCTTCGGTCAAAATGCCGCTGGCTCCACTGGCAATAGCGGACTCTACATAATCTCTGCCGTGGACACGATGGCCCGGCAAAGCAATAAACAAACTCCCTTTTTTCACTTTTCGGGAATTAGAATATATTGAAGAAATCATCTGATCTCCATCTCCAAAAATCGTTACCTTCGATAGCTGAGCGGCTAATTCATTTAGGTGCTTCAATCCAATCATCTCCCTATCTCCAAATCACTAAACCTTATCATGTAAATTATACGCCATTCTGCACAACAGGTCAAAAAATCGGTCTCATTAGGTAAAATAAAATCCCCCCAGCTCAGCCTGGGGAATCTCATATGCAGACTTAGCCCGATGATGCTTATTGATCCTCAAAAGCCCACGAACGATCTAACCCTTAAGAAATCTTCTGGCCACTTTAGCTAAAAATACGGCGATTAGCTCTAGTGGCTCCTGGATTAAAACCCTTTTTTCTTGATTTTACTATTTTTCATTCCTCTTATGTTGCACTTTTATGGGTCTGTATAGTCTTCTCATCGGTGAGCCTTCTTGGCCTACTTTAAAATTCAATTACCCGGAAATCTATGAAGAATAAGGACATCTTTCTTCTTACCATTCTGTGAATCTACCGAAGATGATCCGGCCCCTTACATTATTAATTACCCTCTAAATTTTATCCCCACACCTAGTCGAGACTTTATAGATACAACAAAAAACAGTGAGAAGTTAATATTCTCACTGTCATTATCAAGGTAATAGAGCTGTTTCTTTTGTAGTCTTTTCAGTCGAAGCAGTCTGAACGTAATGAACCTTTTCAGGCACTACCATTCCTAATTCTTTTGTGGCGATTTGTTGAATCCGATCTGGCGAACTCAGTCCGGCCAGCTCAATTTTGAGGAATTCATTTTCTTTTTGCAAATTATTGACTTGATTCTTCACTGAGACTAATTGATAAGAACTACGAACAATTAGTTCCCTCTGAGCGATTTGCGAGATCATCACTCCTGCCACAATCATGCAAATAAATACAATCTGCCGCCGCAATCGAGATTGGGCAAAGCGATCATTTCGCTCTTCTTTTGCCGCCTGTCCATCTGAGCGGGTTGACTTCAATACCATTGAGGTCCTCCGTACTCGTTCAGGCAACTGTCTTGCTGGCGCAGCCATTATGAATTCCTCCTTTCACTTACCGATTTTTATTCTGTTATAATTTTTCTCCCAGTCGCAGTTTCGCACTACGAGCTCTCGGGTTATCCGTCAATTCTTCGATCGAAGGGCCCTGAGCTTTCCCAATTTGCCGGATCAAAGGCTCTTTACCACAAGCACAGATCGGAAATTTAGGCGGACAAACACAAGGCTTTTCTAATTTCTTGAAAATATTTTTTGTCAGGCGATCTTCCAGAGAATGAAAAGTAATCACACCAATTCTTCCGCCTGGATTCAAAAGGTCAATTCCATCTTGAAAGGCTTTTTCTAAAATTTCCAATTCTCGGTTTACCGCAATTCGGATCGCTTGAAAGCTTCGCTTTGCTGGGTGAGGCCCAGTCCGGCGAGTCGCTGCTGGTATGGCATCTTTAATGATTTCAGCTAATTCTAATGTGCTAGTAATTCTTTTTTCTTTACGTCTTTTCACAATACGTCCAGCAATACGGCGAGCAAATTTTTCTTCCCCATATTCAAAAAGAATTTTCACTAGCCCTTCTTCAGTCCAGTCATTTACCACTTTTTCCGCAGTCATTTTGCCTTCCGAGTCCATTCTCATATCCAAAGGCCCTTCCAAGCGATAAGAAAAACCACGCTCCGAAGTATCCAATTGATAAGAAGAAACCCCTAAGTCAAATAAAATCCCATCGACTTTTTCGATTCCAGTGCTCAGGATCAGTTCTTTTATATCTTCAAAATTCCCCTTAACCAACCGCACTTGATCCATTCGCCCCGAAAGCCTTTCGGCCCCAACCTGAAGAGCAGTAGCATCTTGATCGATCCCAATTAAAATCCCTTTTGGTCCTAGACGATCTAAAATCGCCTTACTGTGGCCAGCTCCCCCCATGGTAGCATCCACATAGACCCCATCTGGGCGGATATTGAGCCCATCAAGGACCGACGACAAGAGCACACTTACATGTTCAAATTCAAAATTTTCCATATCAAAATCCTAACTCTACTAATTGTTCCGCAATTTCTGTTACTTCCGGAATCATGCCATCATTGTAATTGGTCCATCGTTCCTGATCCCATACCTCGATACGACTTCCCACTCCCACAATGACTGCATCTTTTTTACAGCCCGCATATTCTCTCAAAGGCGCCGGCAATAACATACGCCCTTGTTTGTCACATTCTAGTTCGGCAGCTCCGCCAAAAAAGAAACGCACAAAAGCTCTAGCTTCTTTTTTCGCTAGAGACAATTGTTTTAGTCGATCTGAGAAAGTAGTCCATTCTGCTTCCGAGAAGATGAAAAGACATTCCTCCAGTCCCTTGGTCACATAAAATTTTTCGCCCAATCCGTCACGAAATTTAGCAGGCAAGCTCACTCGCCCCTTCGTATCAATCGTATGTTGGAACTCTCCTAAGAACATCTTTTCACCTCCCTGTTAAAAGTTATCCACAGTTTTTCCACTTTTCCCCACTTTTATCCACTTTTTCCCATTTTATAATAAAAAAAAACACCTGTCTACCCTTTTCACTCTTTTTAATCTAACTAATTGCAGAGCGAAATTTAGTCTTGCCAAAAACGAAATATCGTTTTGCCAAAATTTTTTCACCTGAAAAACTCGAAAAGGGGCAGAAAAAAAACGGATGCCTCCGCTTGTAGAGCCTAGGGTAAATCTGATTCATTTTAATTAAAAATTACTCTACCTTTGAGATTTTTCCTCAGACCTAGAG
>JAGOHU010000217.1 GCA_017995975.1 Negativicutes bacterium | reverse complement strand
TTAATCAGGGAAACCTTGAAAGAGCTTTTTGGCCCAGTGTCCGAAGAGATTCGTATTCTTTACGGAGGCAGTGTAAAGCCAGATAATGCAACTGAGCTTTTGGCTCAAGTGGATATTGACGGAGCTCTAGTTGGCGGCGCAAGCCTTAAGGCGGAAGACTTTGCAAAAATAGTGAAAGCATAAAAGGGTAGAGAAGGTGAGTACATGGTAAATTCAAAACATCCAATCGGTTTGATTATTTTAGATGGCTGGGGAATCGGTAACTGTGAAAATCCGATGAATGCCATTTCTACAGCAAAAATTCCAGTGATGAAAAAATTGTGGGAAGAATATCCTCATACTCAATTGGTCTGCTCTGGTGAGGCTGTTGGCTTGCCAGAAGGACAGATGGGCAACTCCGAGGTAGGCCATCTGAATATGGGGGCTGGCCGGGTGGTCTATCAAGAATTGACTCGGATCAGTAAAGCCATTCGGGAGGGCGACTTTTTTACCAACCCAGTATTGATCGAATTGATGACTGAGTTAAAAGAATCGGGCAAACCTCTTCACTTGATGGGCCTTTTATCCGACGGTGGAGTTCATAGTCATACGACTCATTTATACGCTCTTCTGAAAATGGCAAAAGATCAGGGCCTAAAAGAAGTTTGGATTCATGCTTTTTTAGATGGTCGTGATGTACCGCCCAATAGTGGACTTGGCTTTGTAAAAGAGCTGGAAGGCAAAATTGCCGAAATTGGAATTGGTAAAATTGCTACGGTTAGTGGGCGCTACTATGGGATGGATCGAGATAAGCGGTGGGAACGAGAGCAACTTGCCTATGATGGCATCGCATTGGCCGAAGGAGCCCACGCTAAGTCCGCAGTAGAAGCGGTAGAGCAGAGCTATCAAAAAGAAGAAATGGATGAATTTGTAAAGCCTACAGTGATTGGGGATTATGAAGGACTGGTTCCCGATTCGGGAGTTATTTTCTTTAATTTCCGCCCCGATCGGGCGAGACAACTGACCACTATTTTATCGGATTGTGATTTGGATGCGGTCTATTGCCGGATTGGGCATATTCCATTGCGGATGGTTACTTTTACCCAATACGAGGAAGGGCTCAAAGTGAAGGTTGCTTTTCCACCTCAAACGATTACCCACACATTGGGAGAAGTGCTGTCTGAAAATGGGATCCACCAATTGCGGATCGCCGAGACAGAAAAGTATGCCCATGTGACTTTCTTTTTCAATGGAGGGGAAGAAAAGCCAACTCCTGGGGAAGAGCGAATCTTGATCCCATCACCGAAAGTGGCTACCTATGACCTCCAGCCTGAAATGAGTGCTTTGGAAGTCAAAGCCAAACTACTGGAAGAGTTAAAAGGCGAAAAATACCAGGTCTTTATCCTGAACTTTGCTAATTGCGATATGGTAGGCCACACCGGGGATTACTCGGCGGCGGTGAAAGCGGTGGAGACGGTGGATCGCTGCCTTGGTGAAGTGATCGAACAAATTTTAGCCATGGATGGATCAGTCTTGATCACAGCGGATCATGGGAATGCAGAGAAAATGACCGATGAAAATGGCAATCCTTGGACTGCTCATACTACCAATCCAGTGCCTTTGATCTTGGTATCGAAAAAATACGAAAAAGCAACCTTGTCAGAAGGAAGCCTGGCGGATGTTGCCCCGACTTTGCTCGAAATGGCAGGCTTGGCAGTACCGAAAGAGATGACTGGAAAATCATTAATTCGAAAATAAAAAGGAGAATGAACAATGAGTAGAATTTTAGATGTATATGCAAGAGAGATATTAGACTCCCGAGGAACTCCTACCATCGAAGTAGAAGTGATTTTGGAAAGTGGTGTAGTAGGACGGGCGGCAGTGCCATCGGGCGCTTCCACAGGAGTGCATGAAGCAGTTGAGCTTCGAGACGGAGACAAAGCACGCTATATGGGCAAAGGAGTCCTCCAAGCAGTCCAAAACGTAAATCAAATCATTGCAGAAGAAATCGTTGGCTTTAGCGTATTTGAGCAAGTTGAAATCGATGAGGCTATGATTGAGCTGGATGGTACACCAAATAAAGGGAATTTGGGCGCCAATGCGATTCTCGGAGTCTCTATGGCAGTAGCCAAGGCAGCAGCGGAAGAACTGGGAATGCCTCTCTACAAATATCTGGGTGGTATCTCGGCTCGAGAGCTGCCAGTACCAATGATGAATATCCTCAATGGGGGAGAGCACGCAGACAATAATGTGGACATCCAAGAATTCATGATCCTCCCAGTAGGAGCTCCATCTTTCAAAGAAGCTTTGCGTATGGGGTCGGAAGTTTATCATAATTTGAAATCAGTCCTCAAAGCCAAAGGGCTCAGCACCGCAGTCGGTGACGAAGGGGGCTTTGCACCAGACCTGAAATCCAACGAAGAAGCCCTTCAAATCATCATGGAAGCCATCGAAAAAGCGGGCTACAAAGCGGGAGAAGATATCCTCCTTGGTATGGACGTAGCTTCCACCGAACTCTATAAAGATGGAAAATATCATCTGGATGCGAAAGCAATCACTTCAACCGAATTGATCGAATAGTATGCAGGCTTGGTATAAAAATAAC
>JAGOHU010000067.1 GCA_017995975.1 Negativicutes bacterium | reverse complement strand
ATTCGTTATGTGCCAGGGACTTGCATTAGTTCAGATAATTTAGATGAAGTAGAAGATTATATTGAGTTGGCTCCTTATGAAGTGGTTAGTAAAAATAAGAAGGCTTTTTCGACGGCCTTTAAGCTTCAATACTGGGAACAAGACCCGATCCAAGGAAAAACAATTGTCCAGCCTCATGAGGGACGTTTTTTAGTCCAGTTGCCACCAGCTCTGCCTTTGGAGCAGTCTGAAATGGACACACTCTATAGCTTGCCTTTTACTCGGATGCCTCATCCAAGCTACGGGGGAGCCAATATTCCTGCTTTGGAAGAAGTACTTTTCAGTATCACTAGTCATCGCGGCTGCTTTGGTAGCTGTGCTTTTTGTGCCATTACGAGCCATCAGGGACGAATGATTCAAAACCGAAGCCAAGATTCGATTGTGGCAGAAGCAAAATTGATTACTCAGCATCGAGACTTTAAAGGATATATTCATGATGTGGGTGGCCCTTCGGCCAATTTTCGTCAAGTGGCTTGCGAAGATCAAAAGAGTCGGGGCGCTTGCCGAGGACGACAGTGTATCGGAGTGGACCCTTGTGAGGAATTGGAAGTAGACCATAGCGAATATATGGAGCTTTTACGGCGAGTCCGTGCTTTGCCAAAGGTGAAGAAAGTATTTATTCGTTCCGGTATTCGATATGATTATTTGATGCAAGACCCACGACATTATTCAGTGCTAAAAGAAATTATTGAGCATCATGTGAGTGGTCAGCTCAAAGTAGCACCAGAGCATGTATCACCGCAAGTTCTTAAGTATATGGGGAAACCAAAAAAAGAAGTGTATTTGAAATTTAAGGCTCTTTATGAAAAATTGAATAAAGAGATGGATAAAAAACAATTTTTGGTTCCTTACTTTATTTCTAGTCATCCTGGGGCGACCTTGGAAGATGCGGTAGCTTTGTCGGAATTTTTGCGAGATCATCAGCACTGGCCAGAGCAGGTACAAGACTTTATCCCTACGCCCGGAAGCTTGGCTACAGCAATGTATTGGTCCGGTCTTGATCCTTTGACAGGAGAAGAGATTTTCGTGGCTCGGACAGGAATTGAAAAAATTCAACAACGGGTACTTTTACAGCCTAAATTGCCTCAGAACCGCAAATGGGTGCTTGAGTCACTTCGTAAGGCTGGGCGAGAAGATTTGATTGGTACTGGGCCGAAATGCTTGGTGGCTGATTTTTATAATGGGAAAAAGAAGGAAGAAGAAGCTCTTCCCGAATTTACTCGTAAACCTAGAAAATTTGCGACCAAATCGAAAAAAGGATCAAGAGGGAAATCAAGCTTCTCTAAAAAAGCAGGTAGTTTTTCGAAGCCCGAAGAAAGAACAGAAATAGGGTCCAAGCCCTTTGCTAAGGACAAACCGAGCTTTGGTAAAAAAGAGGGTAGCTTCTCTCCAAGTGGCGAGTCCGCTGGTAGAGGGGTAAATTCAAGTTCAAGAAGTACTGGCTTTAAAGGAAAAAGAACTGAAAAGTCTGAGTCTAGTTGGACTGGGGAGTCGGGAAGTTTTTCCGATAAACCGAGAGGCAAATCAGGCTTTGGTAAAAAAGAGGGTAGCTTCTCTCCAAGTGGCGAGTCCGCTGGCCGAGGGGTAAATTCAAGTTCAAGAAGTACTGGCTTTAAAGGAAAAAGAACTGAAAAGTCTGAGTCTAGTTGGGCTGGGGAGTCGGGAAGTTTTTCCGACAAACCGAGAGGCAAATCAGGCTTTGGTAAAAAAGAGGGTAGCTTCTCGCCAAGTGGCGAGTCCGCTGGCCGCGGGATGAATTCAAGCTCCAGAAGTACTGGCTTTAAAGGCAAAAGAACTGAAAAGTCTGAGTCTAGTTGGACTGGAGAGTCGGGAAGTTTTTCTGACAAACCGAGAAGTAAATCAGGCTTTGGTAAAAAAGAAGGTAGCTTCTCGCCAAGTGGCGAGTCCGCTGGCCGAGGGATGAATTCGAGTTCCAATGGTGGTGGCTTTAAAGGGAAAAGAACTGAAAAGTCCGAGTCTAGTTGGGCTGGGGAATCGGGAAGTTTTTCCGATAAACCGAGAAGCAAATCAGGCTTTGGTAAAAAAGAAGGTAGCTTTTCTCCAAGTGGCGAGTCCGCTGGTAGAGGGGTAAATTCAAGTTCCGGAAGTACTGGCTTTAAAGGAAAAAGAACTGAAAAGTCTGAGTCTAGTTGGGCTGGGGAATCGGGAAGTTTTTCCGATAAACCGAGAAGCAAATCAGGCTTTGGTAAAAAAGAGGGAACCTTTTCTCCAAGTGGCGAGTCCACTGGCAGAGGGGTAAATTCAAGTTCAAGAAGTGCTGGCTTTAAAGGAAAAAGAACCGAAAAGTCCGAGTCTAGTTGGACTGGGGAATCGGGAAGTTTTTCCGATAAACCGAGAAGCAAATCAGGCTTTGGTAAAAAAGAGGGAACCTTCTCTCCAAGTGGCGAGTCGGCTACTAGAGGCCCGAAGTCAGGCACTACTGGTGGGTATAAAGGCACTAAAACGGAACAAGTAGGGGCTGAAAGAGGTTCCAAACCGACAAGTAGAGACGGGAAACCAAAAAGCGGAACCCCTACCAAGGCAAGCTGGGGAAAAAAAGAGGGGAATTTCTCCGGAGGATTTACTGCAAAGGGGCCGAAGAATAATAGAAAGAGGTAACCATGAAAAGATTGATTTTTGAATGGTCTTTAGTCATTATTTTTTTGGGAGTCCTAGGTTATGTGATGAGGCTAGAGCCGATCGAGCAACAATTGGGAAAGACTGTAGTGATTGCTACTGATTTGCCCGAGCCGATGGCGAGAACCTTGTTGAAAGATTATCCGGGTACTTATGAATTGATTATCTTACCGGTTTATCTGGAGGAACAGTGGCCTAGCCTTCTGCAAGTTCGAAAGGCGGATTTGTTTTTTGGCAGTCAGGATATGCTTTTATGGGCTGCTCGGCGGCAATACTTGCAACCTTTGAAGGAAGAGTTCTTAGCTCAGGCTGATCCAGATGGAAAGGATGGACTAGGCCGTTGGGTTGGCTTGTGGGCTGATCCTTGGGTGGTGGCTTATAATCCAGAACGGATGATGACTAAAATCGGTGATAAAAAATTTAGTATTGCCCAAAAAGATTTTCTTGCCTATCGCTGGATTTTCCCTGATCTGGGAAATCTGAATGGGGATATGAGAAATTTTCAGCTTTATGAATTTCTGACGACCCATTATGGGGAAGAAGATTTTTATAAGCAGATGAATGACCTTCGACCGCAAATTCAAAGTTATGTTGAAAATACGAACTATGGAGTGCGAATGGTTTTGTTGGGTCAAGCTGATTTGGCTTTGGCTCACTATTCGGATTGTTTTTTCTATCAGAAAGAGAAGATGCCTTTGCGTTGGTTTTCTCTGGAGATGAATCCGGCGATGATTTATGGAGCTGGAATTGCCCACGAGACAAAACAATGGGATGAAGCAAATAAGATTCTCCAATATTGGCAGAGTCGCCCAGAGATATGGGAAGAGAAGAATAAGATTCCTTGGGTCCGCTTACAATCGGGCGGGCCTAAATATACTTTTGAAATGAGTGGCCTGGAGGATAAGGAAAATCAACGTTTCTTTGATAAGTGGCTAGCAGAATTTCGTTTTGGTGGAATACAAAAGGGGATAGTGAAATGAAAACAATTGGATTTGTAAGTTTGGGCTGTGCAAAAAACCTGAATGATGCGGAAGCAATGTTGGGGATTTTGACGAAGAAAGGGTATCAGATTGTAGAAGATCCGATGAAGGCGGAAGTCTTGATCGTGAATACTTGTACTTTTATTGAGCCTGCTAAAGAAGAGTCGATTCAAGCGATTCTTCAAATGGGAGAATATAAAACCAAAGGAATTTGTAAAAAGCTGATTGTGACGGGCTGCTTAGCTCAGCGCTATGGGGATGAAATCAAAGAAGGGATGCCCGAAATTGACGGCCTTTTGGGGACTTTTTCGTGGGATCGGATTTCTGAACTTGTGGTAGAGTTGGAAGGCAGGACTGAGGCGGGAGCTATTTTTTATAAAGATGTGAAGCCTTTGCTTTACGATGAATCGATCCCAAGAGTACGGACTGGGGCACTTTTCTCAGCTTATGTGAAAGTGGCTGAGGGCTGTAGTAACGGCTGTTCTTATTGCGTGATTCCTTCAGTGCGTGGTGCTTTTCGAAGCCGAACGATTGAGTCGGTCCGAGCAGAGGTGATTCAGCTGAGTGGTGAAGGGGTTCAGGAAGTGAATTTGATCGCTCAGGATACAACAAGCTATGGAATGGACTGGGCTCACGGGAAGCCTCAATTGAGCCATTTGCTGAATGAATTGGAGCAATTGGATGGAACCAAGTGGATTCGGATTCTCTATTGCTATCCAAATCGCTTTGGGGATGATTTGCTAGAGTTTATGAAATCTTCGACAAAGGTACTTCCTTATGTGGATATGCCTTTACAACATATTGATAATGAAATCTTAAAACGAATGAATCGTAAGGAGTCAGAGGGGCTTGTGAGAGAGCTGCTGACCCGGATTCGCAAGGAGATTCCCGATGTGGCTTTGCGCACGACCATGATCGTCGGATTTCCGGGAGAGACGGAAGAGCAATTTGAGAAGTTATGTCAATTTGTAGATGAATTTGAATTTGACCATGTAGGAGTATTTCCTTATTCTCAAGAGGAAAACACCCCAGCGGCTCGGATGGAAGATCAAATTCCCGAAGAAGTAAAAGAAGATCGCTATCATCGATTGATGGCAATTCAGGCTCAGGTATCAGAGCGAAGAAATCGACGCTTTGAAGGACGAGTGCTGGAGGTACTGGTGGAAGGTAAACATAGGGATCAAGAGGGGCTTTGGTATGGCCGATCTTATCGAGAGGCTCCGGATGTGGATGGACGAGTTTTTATCGAAACTGATGAGACTTTGATTCCGGGCACTTTTGTGAAGGTAAGGATTGATCAGGGATTTGCTTATGATTTGGTAGGGTCACTGGAAGAAAGTTGATTTCATGAGGAGGAAAAGCGATGAGAGTAGAACTAATTAGTACTGGAACGGAGCTTTTGTTGGGTGAAATTGTGAATACTTCGGTGGTTTACCTGTCTGAGCGATTGAATGAACTTGGTTATTCGGTTCTTTATCAGACTGTGGTCGGAGATAATGAAGAACGAATGAAGGAAGTTTACTCAGTGGCATTGAAGCGGGCTGATATTGTGATAACTACTGGCGGTCTTGGACCGACCGAAGGGGATATCACAAAGCATGTGATGGCCGATCTCTTGGGGCTAAAAATGGAGTTAAGAGAAAATTGTAAGAAACAACTGGAGGCTCTTTTCGCCAGAAGAAATCAAAAAATGACTTTGAATAACTTGCGGCAGGCTACGATGCCAGCAGGTGCAATTGACCTGGAAAATGATCATGGGACAGCACCAGGAGTGTGGATTGAGACTGTCGATGGAAAGATTGTGGTTCAGCTTCCGGGGCCACCTTTTGAGATGAAGAAAATGTTTGAGCTCCAAGTAAAGGATCGGCTGACGGCTCGATATGGCGAGCTTGGGCAAATTGCTTCTCTCAACCTTCATACTGTAGGGATCGGTGAGTCTACGATTGCAGAACAGATGCATGATTTGATTACGGCTCAATCGAATCCAACGATTGCGTTATTATCGAGTAAGAAGAATTTGGGAATGCGGATTCGTTTGACTGCGAAAGCAGATAATTTTGATCAGGCGATGGACTTGATTCGTCCTTTGGAACAAGAGATTCGAAATCGTTTTGGTGAATACATCTGGGGAGTGGATCAAGAAACGTTACCCGAAAAAGTGAGTGAATTGCTAAAGAATCACGGGGAGACTGTAGCTACTGCTGAATCATGTACCGGTGGCTTTTTGGGCTATCGGCTTACTGAAGTGGCAGGGAGCTCGGAATATTATTTAGGCGGAGCGATCTGCTATAGTAATGAGGCCAAAATGCGAGAATGTAACGTGGCGGCTGAAACTTTGGCTACTTACGGTGCAGTGTCGGAAGAGACGGCTGGTGAATTGGCCAAAGGAATTCGTGAGCGGTTTGATAGTGATTGGGGAATTGGCATCACAGGAATTTCTGGTCCTGATGGTGGAACCGATGAAAAAAAAGTTGGACTTGTTTTTGTCGGATTTTCTCATCGTGCCTCTGAAAAGCCAGAAGTAGTGCGCTATTTGTTCAATGGCGACCGAGATCAAAATCGTCAAAGAGCAACTCAAAGTGGATTGTTCCATTTTTTGAAGAAATTAAAAGAACATAATGTGGTAAAATAGAAATAGAATAAGAATAAGACGAGGGAAACCTCAAGAAGGAGTTACTAGTGAAAAACGGAGAATTCAAATTTGGTGAGTTAGAATTATCACCTAAAATTATGGCAGGCATTTCAGACATGGGGTTTGAGGAGCCATCGCCTATTCAAAAACAAGCTATCCCGATTGCAATGCAAGGAAAAGATATTATTGGACAAGCTCAAACTGGGACAGGTAAAACTGCAGCATTTGGAATCCCAATTTTGGAAAGAATTGAAGGATTGACCAAATACCCTCAGGCAATTATTATTGCACCAACCCGTGAGCTTGCTTTACAAGTATCAGAAGAGCTGGCAAAGATCGGAAAACATAAAAGAATTAAAGTGGCTGCAATTTATGGTGGTCAATCGATTGATCGACAAATTCGAGTCTTGCAAGGTGGAGTTCATATTGTGGTTGGAACACCGGGCCGATTGTTGGATCATTTAAATCGAAAAACGTTAAAATTAGACGATATTAAAATCTTAGTCCTTGATGAAGCTGATGAGATGCTTGATATGGGCTTTATTGACGATATTGAGACCATTTTAAAAGCAGTGCCAGTAGAAAAACAAATGCTTCTATTTTCGGCTACGATGATTGAAGCGGTTCGCCGATTGGCTAAAAAATATATGAAAGAGCCTACCTTTGTAACTGTGAATCAGGAACAAATGACTGTTCCTTTGATTGAACAAATTTACTATGAGACTCGAAATAAATTTGATAGTTTATGCCGAATCTTAGATGCAGAAGATACAGAAAGACTGATCATTTTCTGCCGGACTAAAAAAGGAGTTGCCGATTTAGTTGCTTCACTGCAAGGGCGTGCTTATAGCACTGAAGGCCTGCATGGTGATTTGAGCCAATTCCAACGTGAGCGAGCAATGAAACGCTTCCGTGAAGGCAAAGCCGAAATTTTGGTAGCTACTGATGTGGCGGCCCGAGGAATTGATATTGAAAATATTACTCATGTAATTAACTACGATATTCCTCAAGATAATGAATCTTATGTTCACCGTATCGGCCGTACTGGTCGTGCTGGAAGAACAGGAAAAGCCATTACATTGGTAGAGCCAGTAGAGTTCCGTCAATTGCGTGCGATCCAACAAGCGATCAAAGTAAAAATTGAGCGTAAACCTCTTCCTACTTTGGCAGATGTGCTGGATAAACAAAAAGATGCGTTGGCCAAAGCAATTGAAATGATTATTAAAGCTGGTTCCCATAAAAGCTATAAAGCAATTATGCAAAATATGCCTGATGATTATGAGTATGAAGATTTGGCTGCTGCCACTTTGTGCTTCCATTTTGAAGGAATTCCTGAAGTCGCTCGTCCAAAGGAGCCAAGATTCCCTGATACTGGTGCTTCCCCAGGTCAAGTACGATTCTTCCTCAATATGGGTCAAGTACAAAAAGTGACTCAAGATGATATTATTAAGAAAATTGCTCATGAAGCAGACCTTTCACCCGAAGTGGTTGCGAAAGTTCGCGTATATGACGCATTTAGTTTCTTAGAAGTCCCAGAAGTAGAAGCTGAAAAAGTTTTTGCAGTGATGAATAAGAATATGTGGCGTGGTTACCGAGTTCGCTTAGAGCCTGCTCGTGGACGTGATAATGATCGCGGGCTTGCAGGCCCAGGACCTCGTAAAACGAGTCGTCCCCAATCGGATCGTCCAAACCGTCCTTTCAAACCATCTAATGCACCGAAACGTACGACTGGTGAAAAACCAAAAGGAGGTACTACTGCATGGAAAAGTCCCCGGAAAAGCTAAAGGCCCTCGATAGTGCGCTAAAGCAAATCGAAAGAGATTTTGGTAAAGGCTCGATTATGAAACTTGGTGATAAAGCGGGTTCAATGAATATTGAAATCATTCCGACTGGTTGCTTGCCTTTGGATATTGCACTCGGAATTGGTGGAGTTCCTAAAGGTAGAATTATTGAAGTATACGGCCCAGAATCTTCGGGTAAGACAACTTTGACGC
>JAGOHU010000216.1 GCA_017995975.1 Negativicutes bacterium | reverse complement strand
GCAATAATACCGATCGCTACAGCTCCAAGCCCAAAAAAAGTCGAGGCCATATAGACATAGCTACCAGTCCACTGATAAAGCATAAAAAACAAACTTTCTTCTAAAATCCCAATAAAGCGAGAATTCCAAGAAAAAGTCAATCCCAATGCAGCCAAGATAACCCCTACCGCAAAAAGAAGGAGCCAACGTTTGATCCCAATCCCTGGTTGAAGCCAACGTCGAAAACGTCGCTTTTTTTGACTATTCATTTCGCTTCACATCCCGGTGCTTCAAAGTAAGGCCCACATAATCCTCTTTTAGATATTCATACAACCGCCGTGCCAGATAGACCGACCGATGTTGACCCCCAGTGCAACCAATCGCAATAACAATCTGCCTGCGGCCTTCTTTCACATACTCAGGCAAAACAAAAGTAATCAAATCAGTCATCTTCTCCCAGAATTCGTCTGTCGACGGCCACTGCTCAATATATTCTTTTACCGGTAAATCTTCCCCACACTGAGGTCGGAGCTCTTCCACATAAAAAGGATTGGGCAGAAAGCGAACATCAAAAACCATATCCGCATCGGTTGGCAAACCATGCTTAAAGCCAAAAGATAAAACTGTCACCGACAGCCCCTCCGAAGGGTCTTGCTCGGTCAGGACAATCTGCTTGACCCAATCTCTCAATTCCTTGGTAGTCGTTTTTGACGTATTAATTTGATAGGTGGCCATTTTCTTGATTTTCGCCAGAGTCTCCCTCTCGCTTTTCAGACCATCCAATAGCCTACCTTGATCCGCTAAAGGATGTTTTCTGCGCCCTTCTTTATAGCGACGCACCAAAATATCATTATCTGCATCCAAAAAGAGAATTTCATGATCAATCCCTTTTTCCGATAAACTTTCTAATTCTCCTTGAAAATCTCCGAAAAATTCTCCCCCTCGAATATCCACCACCAAAGCCACATTTTGACACTGGTCCCCGGTAGATTCTACACATAACTGGGTAAATTTCGGGATCAAAGCTGGCGGCAAATTATCCACACAAAACCAATCTCTATCTTCTAAAAAATTTACAACCTGGCTTTTCCCTGCCCCAGACATTCCAGTCACAATTAACAAACGCATTCCCTTTGCCCCCCTTCACCACTTCATTCATTATACGAGATTTAAAGAAATTCACCAATAAAAAAAACTCGACCTAGCCGAGTCCACTTTGTAAAAAAAGAAGCAACCATCTTTGGAGTCCTGCTCTCGCCTACTAGAAAAAAACATTCCTGTCCTAAAAGACAAACCATACAAAATACTTTCACAACTTATCTAGGCTCGACAACTTTACCAAGCCTGGTTTTCATACTAAAGCCGAAAAAATCTAGGCAATTTTTTCACCAGCTTAACTTGCCTAGATCGACTCGCTTATATCTGAAAAAACGAGAATCACATGAGGCTACTCTTTCGGTTTGAAACCTTGGTATAACAGCCAGTCGAAAGTTGTTAAAACTTCGCTACCCTAAAAAACCTAGTTGTGACAATATTTCATAGCGCAAAGATAAGAGCAGACAAAAGTCGATCACTTTTTCAGCAACCCGCCTTATGTCTGCACCCGAACAAGCTATTGCCTTATCGAGAAAAATCCTGCAAAACAGAGAAGTTAACCGCCCAACCTCTACCTTCAGAGATCAAACAGTTTTTTTCTATCCTAAAAGATATTTTTCAATAGCTAAAGCCGCCCCATCCTCTTCAGCACTCAAAGTTACCTCGTTTGCAGCCGCCTTTACATCTTCTTTCGAAGTACCCATAGCAATTCCAAGACCTGCCGCCGCAAGCATCCCCTTGTCATTTCCACCGTCGCCTAGAGTCATCACTTCATCCATTGAAAATCCCAATTCATCACATAAAAATTGGATCGCAATACTCTTGTCTGCTTGAGGATCCGTGATCTCCACATAATTCCCCAAAGACTGAGCAATATTACCTCGACTCCCAAAATGATGTTGAAAAGCCTCAGCGATTTCTTCTTGTTGCTCTGGATGATCCGCAATAGAAAGTAGCTTAGTCGCCGAATCCACTTTCCAAAGGTCCTTCCCAATCGCTTCAAAATCCACACCAGCAATGTGAGAATAAGACCGTGACTTCGGCGAGTCTTCAAAAACATAAAGCCGATCATTTCGATAAGCCTGAATATACCAATTCTTTTCCCGGCACAATTCCAACATATCTCGAACCAACGATGGATCAACCGGCACTTCCCGCAACACTTTTTGAGTCTTCCAGTCTGTAACCAAAGCACCATTATAAGTAATCACCGGTAAATCAATTTTTAAGGTTTCAATATAGGGCAAAGCCGAAGCATACATCCGCCCCGTAGCAATCGTCGCCAAGATGCCTTTTTCTTTCACCTTGCCAATGGCTTCAATGGTCCGATCTGAAAGCTTTAATCCATGAGGAACAATAGTCCCATCCAGATCGGTTACTAATAAACGTATCATTTTCTTACCCTCTCTTTAAATCCAGCCATTGGCGGATTTCTTCAATCAACCAATCATTTTCTTCTTCGTTGCCAAGACTAATACGGATATAATCGGTTAGCCCCCAACCCATTCGAGTAAATATTC
>JAGOHU010000215.1 GCA_017995975.1 Negativicutes bacterium | reverse complement strand
TAGCAAAACCTCCTGTCATTTTTATTTTACGACAGGAGGCTTTTTTATTTTGTCTCACTTTTGGGGTGCAGTGCATTATTAATAATATAAAAGAGAGAGTTTTTTTATTTATACAAGGCTCTGGAAAGATTTGAATTCTGAGGGAATCCCAAAATGAATTTCAAAAAGGTGAGGAGTAATTGATGAAAGCTTTAAAAAAACGAACAAAACATTCAGAGTATTCATTAGGTTTGGCAGTTATTTCTGTTGTGGGTCTGTTATTTGTAGGCGAAATTCACTCAATCGCTTTGCTTTCAGTTGTTAATATAATCGCTTTGGGTTCTGTTTTATGGAGTGCCTTAAGCGTAGTGCGACATGCGGATGTTTTGGCTCATCGTTTTGGGGAGCCTTATGGCTCGTTAATATTGAGTTTATCCGTTGTGGTATTAGAGGTAAGCTTGATTTCAATTTTAATGCTTTCGGGCAAAGGGGGAGCCTTTTTATTACGGGATACAATTGTTGCGATTATTATGATTGTTTTGGGTGGTTTGGTTGGAATTTCCTTATTGTTGGGGGGCAGGAAATATAGCGATCAATCTTTCAATTTAGAAGGAATTAATCAATATTTGATTGCGTTGCTACCTTTAGTCGGCATTCTCTTGATTTTACCAATCTCACTTCCAGGCAAGACATTTACTTCTGGGCAACAAGTAGTTGCTGGGTTGGTTTGCGTTATGATGTATTCGATTTTTTTGTTGCTCCAGACTGGAAGCCAGCAGAGGATGTTTATCTATGAAGATGAAGATGAGGATGAAGAGCACCATGGAACCGGGTCTCCTTTTTCAAATCTTCATCATACATTGTTTTTGTTTATTCACTTAATCGCAGTGATCGGGGTAGTCAAATTAAATTCTACCAATTTGGATCAATTGTTTGGCCAGCTAAATGCTCCGGCTGCCTTGACAGGTCTTTTGATTGCTTTGATGACTTTATTGCCTGAAGGCATTGGTGCGACGAAGTCAATTTTGAAAAATCAAGTCCAGCGAGCCATGAATCTCTATTTAGGATCGGTTCTTGCAACGATTTCTCTAACAATACCTGTAATCATTTTAGTTGCTTTTCTTTCCGGACAACCTCTTGTTTTCGCTGTGGATCCAGGGATTGAGACAGTTCTAATTGGAATGTTTTTACTATCTTCTATCTCTCTTGGTTATGGAACTACTAATGCGCTGAGTGGTATGTCCCATATTATTATGTTTATTGGATACTTGATTGTGATTTTTAGTAGTTAAAGAAAATGCCCTCTCGGACCCAATGGTCCGAGAGGGCATTTTGCTATATTTTTATTTTACCCATTCGATCACATCGGCTTTGGGGCGACGTGTCTTTGGACGAACCGGGTCTGCTTCTCGATAGCCAAAAGCAATCATACAAACTGGTTTGAAGTCGTCATCTCCAAGTAAATTATACTTTCCGAGAAGGTCGGTCATAGTTACTCGATTGAATCCTTCGATGGCACAAGAATCTACTCCCAACATAGAGGCGGTAGTCATCATATTGCCAATGGGAATATAAACTTGGTGGGTACCCCAATCTTCCAATGATTTGTCAGTGGTAGCTACCAAGTCATTGGCTTGATAATCCGATATCTTTTGAGTTCGAGTGGCTACCATTTCGGAATCCCATTGTTGAGTTTTTATCATCACTTCTTGCTTGACGTAATCTCCTAGGGGGTTCAAATGTTTTGCACTGCGTGTCAAGGCAATGACCAGGTGGCTAGCACTGGGTAAGTGACTTTGGGCTCCCCAGCTGATTTCTCGAATTTGGCTTCGCAGCTCTTCATTTTGTACTACTAAAAATTTCCAAGCTTCCAGTCCAAAGGAGCTTGGAGAGAGTCGGGCTGTTTCGAGAATGATTTCAAAAGTATCCTCAGGTATTTTTTTTGTTTTGTCAAAGCTTTTACAAGCAAAGCGGTTCTCGTACGCATTAATAATTTCGTTAGTTAGATTGTCCATCATTATTTCTCCCTTCGATTCGTAAAACTGAATCTACTTATATTGTAATAATAATTGGGAATAAGTCAATAGTTGACAAAAGTAGTCGGATTTAATAAAGTGGTAATATAACAGGAAACGAAAGGGCTGGGGAGCTATGAAAGAGAAAACGGAACTTATTGTGACCGGTATGCATTGCGCAGCTTGCTCGAGCCGAGTCGAGAAGGTATTGAAAAAGATTCCTGGTGTAGAAGACGCGGTGGTCAACCTATCTTTAGGTAGAGCGGTGGTTCTTAGCCAGGAAAAACTAACTATCGATAATCTGATTGGGTCTATTGAAAAGATTGGTTTTGGAGCTACTCCATACATCGCCAAGCCTTTTGGTGATATAGAGGCAGGCTTGCAACTGGAAGAAGAACATTCGTACCGACGGGACGTGATCATTGGTCTGACCCTTTCGATTCCGATGATGATCGGAATGATTGGTGGGGGTTTTCATATTTCTTGGTTGATGGGGCTTCACAATCCTTACCTTCAAGCCTTCTTAGCCACTATTGTTCAGTTTGGGGGGGGCTGGCGTTTTTATAAAGAAGCTTGGGGAGCTTTTAAGGGGGGCGGTATGGATATGTCCACCTTGGTAGTTCTTGGAACCACTGCGG
>JAGOHU010000214.1 GCA_017995975.1 Negativicutes bacterium | reverse complement strand
GATGATGAAAGGATAGAATGATGAGTAGAAAGCAAATGAACGTGATAAGTCTTGGAAAAATGGATTATCAAGAAGCACTAGAGTGGCAAACTAAATTTCACGCTTTACGGGTTCAGGATGAGATACCTGACACACTACTACTGGTCGAACACCCACCTACGATCACGATCGGCCGTAGTGGCAGTGTGGCTCATATTTTGATGGGAAGAAATGCCTTAGAAGCTCAAGGTTTTTCGGTTCATGAGATCAATCGGGGTGGCGATGTAACCTATCATGGACCAGGGCAAGTGGTTGGCTATCCGATCATTAAGCTGGAGGGAGAAGAGCGAGACCTCCATCAATACCTTTATCATTTAGAAGAAATTATGATCCAAACATTGAATTCATATAACATTGTGGCCAGTCGAAAAAGTCCTTATACTGGGACTTGGGTAGAAAATAAAAAAATTGGAGCGATCGGGGTGGCGGTTCAACGCTATGTGACCATGCATGGGTTTGCTTTTAATGTGTGTCCAGACATGAAACATTTTCAATTTATTGTGCCTTGTGGAATTCAGTCTTTTGGGGTGACTTCTCTAAAAGAGCTGGGGATTGAGAAATCCATGGAAGAAATTTCGGATCAACTGGTTCTGCAATGTGGCAATGTATTAAATCGGAAAATGGTGACTGAAAATTTCTTTGGCTTTATTTAATTGTTGAAAGGTAATATCTCATTAAATCCGATATAATATAAGGATAGAGAATGTGGCTAAGAAATGAGGTGTCATTCGTGGGGAGTTCGATTATAAATAAAGATCAAGACAAGCGGGAGCGTTTGATTTTTGAGACGATCCGGGATATTTCTTCCGATGGATTTTTAGTTGTCGATGAAAATGGGGTAATTCTAACCATCAACCCAGCTTATTGCAACTTTTTGGGGGTCAAACAAGCTGATTTTTTAGGTAGACCAGTCACTGAATTGATTGCTAATTCGAAGTTGCCTTATATTTTGAAAACTGGCAAGCAAGAAGTGAATGTGGTCGATCGAATTATATTGCCTTCTGGAAAAGGTGAGAAAATCGAGAAATATGTCTTGGCAACTCGGACTCTGGTGCGCAATCAGGGGAAAGTCGTTGCTGCGGTAGGACAAGTTCGTTTTTCAAAGGAAACTGTTGATCTAGCCTCTAAATTTCAATTGGTAGATGAAGAATTGCAATTTTATAAAGAAGAACTTAAGCGAATTACTAACGAAAATTACTCTTTTAAAAATATCGTTGGCTCAAGCAGTACGTTAAAAGATGTGATTGAGGTGGCTCGAAAAGCAGCAAAGTCAGATTTTCACATTCTAATTACTGGCGAGACTGGTACAGGCAAGGAAGTATTTGCTCAAGTGATTCATTACCACAGTAAGCGTTGGGCCAAGCCCTTTATCAAGGTGAACTGTGCGGCCATACCAGCAGAACTTTTGGAAAGCGAACTTTTTGGTTATGAAGAGGGAGCCTTTACGGGCTCTCGAAAGGGTGGTAAAAAAGGGAAATTTGAGCTAGCTAATGGGGGCACAATTTTTTTAGATGAAATTGGTGATATGCCCACGGCGATGCAAGCGAAAATACTACGAGTATTGCAAGAACAGGAAATTGAAAAACTAGGAAGCGAGAAAACGATCCCCATTTCAGTGCGAGTGATTGCGGCGACCAATCAGAATTTGTATGAAGAAGTGAAGAAGAAAAAATTTAGAGATGATCTATATTATCGTTTGAATGTAATTCCTCTTCATTTGCCACCTTTGCGGGATCGAATTGAGGATATCCCTATATTGGCTCAGTATTTTCTCGATGAATTAAATCAACGCTATGGTAGTCATGTGGTGATGGGAGAAACAGAAAAAGGATTACTTCAAAAGCATTCTTGGCCTGGCAATATTCGAGAGCTTCGGAATACGGTAGAACGTATGTACTGCTTATCTGATGATGTGGATATGATGAGCACCCAAATTCCAGGTGTTGGAGTTGCTCCGATCAAAGAAAGCCGGAAACGTTCCATCACAAGACCTCTTTCGGCTCATTTAGAAGAAATTGAGAGACAAATTATCCTAGCGACTTTGGAAGAGGAAGACTATAATATTAGGAAAACCGCTCAGCGATTGTCGGTTAATCGTGGAACGTTATACAATCGTATTGAGAAATTACAAATCCTAATTCAGAGAAATAAATAGAATCTTTTCCTTTGAATGAAACGAGGAAGCTCTTTTTCGAAATGACGAAAAGGGGCTTTTTGCTTGGTATGGGATAGTTCTAAAGCTAAGAGTATTTTGGGTTGACCTAGAAGTGTGATACTGGCGTTGCACCATTAGCATTTGAGTGGAAATTGGTGCTGAAGACCTAGCTCGTCTATGAGGCACGCAAATCAGCAAGCTTTGGTTGGTGCGAGCGACCTGAGAGGAAGTTTTTTTGTGATGTATAATAAACATTCATTAATAAGATGGAATTTAGGGAAGATCATCTGGTAAAAATGAATAATTGGAAAAGAGAGAAGTGAGGCTCTCTTTTTTTATGGAAAAAATATAGTTTATCGGTTCTGTCTGAAAATATTGTTATAATGGTAGTAAGTGAGAGAAGCCGAAAAAGAGCTTTTAAGACGAGAGGGTGACGAGAATGGGG
>JAGOHU010000066.1 GCA_017995975.1 Negativicutes bacterium | reverse complement strand
ATTTACTTTAGTTAATATTTTTTTTAATTCTTTTTTCATACATCCACCTAAAAACTTATTTTTTTTCTTCTAGCATGTATATTTAATAAAATGGCTACCGACAAAATATTTGTCATTAATGAACTAAGCCCATAGCTTACAAAGGGCAAAGGCAAACCAGTAACTGGCATAATTCCCATAGTCATCCCTACATTTACTAATAACTGAAACAACCACATGGACGCGATCCCAACTGCCAAAAGTAGTCCAAAATCATCTTGAGCAGCCAAAGCAATTTGCAGTGTTCGATAAAGTAAATATCCATAAACCAATACAAGTAGTATACTCCCAACAAACCCAAGCTCTTCACCGATCACAGAAAATATAAAATCCGTATGATTTTCTGGTAAGAAATTTAATTGACTTTGAGAACCCGAGAAAAGACCCTTCCCCAAAAACTGACCAGATCCAATTGCAATCTGCGATTGGATTACATGATAACCAGCCCCTAAAGGATCTTCATTCGGATTGATTAAAACTAATACTCTACTTTTTTGATAATCATGCAAAAAAGGCCAGCTCATTGGTACCGCCAGTAAAGCCCCAACAGCCAAAGTATAAAGAATTCGTAATGGTAGACCCGATACAAAAAGTACCCCACCTAATATCCCTAAAAATACAAGCGCTGTTCCCAAATCTGGCTGTTTCAATACTAATAATACAGGAATCCCAACCAAAGCAAATGTAGGAAGAAGATCAAACCACCCATCTAAACGGTTCATGCGTTTTTCTAAAAATGCAGCTAGGGAAATAATAATTAAAATCTTGGCGATCTCCGAAGGTTGAATTGTAAGAGGACCTAATTGCAACCATCTTTTTGCCCCTAATGCAGTATGTCCAAAAAAAGCAACTGCAACTAATAAAATAATTGAAAAAACATAAAATGCGGGCCAAATTTCTTTTAATATACGATAGTCAATTTGTAATGAAAACCACAAAAACAAAAGAGAACATAGAATAAATAGCCCTTGCCGATAAACATACCAAGTCTGCTCTTCCGTTCCAGAAAATTGAAAATGAGTTGCACTGGCAATTCCAATAATTCCAAAGATTAGAAGGATAAACACAGATATTAATAATCCAAAATCTAATTTACCAAGAAATCCTCTAGAATTTCCAGACATCAAATTCCCTCCCAAATAAGAATTTTCTCTACAATATAAATTAGCACAAGTCCGCAGCACCTTTACAGTTCGGCACTGCGGACTTTTTAACGTTGTGCCCCTTGTATTGGAACACTCGCCACAAGAGCAATTGAATTTTTCTCAGAAACTAGCTGAATATTAAGCTTCGAATGATCCACCTCTAAATATTTAGAAATCACTTCAATAATTTCAGTGCGTAGAGCTTCCATCTTTTCTGAGTCAACTTGAGCTCGATCATGAATTAAGATAAGTTTCAATCGATCTTTAGCAACGTCTTTTGAAGACTCTTGTTCAAATAACCGAGTAAATAATTTCTTCAAATCTATTGAAAGCCAATTTTTAGCAAATTCTTTCATTTCAGCCACCAAATATTCTTTTTAGTTTTCCAAAAAAACCTTTCGGTTTGTCGTAAGACTGATAAGGAACTTCTTCTCCAATAATTCGCTGTACAATATCACTATAAGCCTGACCCGCTTTGCTTTTTTCATTCATAATAATCGGTTCGCCTTTATTTGAGCTGGCTACAATTCCGTCATCATCAGGAACAACACCAATAAGTGGAATTGCAAGAATATCCAACATATCTTGAATATCAATCATATCTCCCTGGCGAACTAAATCAGGTTTTATACGATTAATGATCAACTGAGGGCTTCCTTTGCCTTCTGCTTCCCACAAACCAATCACTCGATCTGCATCACGAACAGATGATACTTCTGGAGTGCTCACAACTAAAGCTTTGTCAGCTCCTGCAATCGCATTTTTAAAACCTTGCTCAATACCTGCTGGGCAATCAATAAGGATATAATCAAACTCTTCTGCCAATTGATCACAAATTTCTTTCATTTGTTCTGGCGAAAGAGCATCTTTGTCGCGAGTTTGTGCTGCTGGCAAAAGATATAAATTTTCATAATGCTTTCCTCTTACCAAAGCTTGTTTTAAACGACATTTTCCTTCGGCAACTTTTACAATATCATAAACAATTCGATTTTCTAAACCTAAAATTAAGTCTAGATTACGAAGTCCTATATCTGCATCCAATAAAGCGACTTTTTTGCCGATTTTAGCTAAACCTGTCCCTAGATTTGCTGTAGTCGTAGTTTTCCCAACGCCGCCTTTACCCGAAGTGATTACAATAATTTCAGCCATATAATAAGCTACTCCTTCCTAGTTTCTTCATATTTTTCAATCACAATTTTTCCATCTTCTAGTCGAGCTTTTTCGGCAAATTGAGGCATTTCACGGTGATCTGGAGATCTGGCAATCACATCAGCAATGCGAATTTGAGTCGCGAGCAGTTTATCTGCCACAATTGTAGCATCGTGATTTTTAGGAACCCCAGCATGAACAATTCCACGACAAATTCCTTTTACCATTATGTTTTTACCCGACATTACTTCAGCTCCTGGATTGATATCACCTAAGATCATGACTGAACAAGGATGAGACAAAACTTGACCATTTCGCAATGTTTTTTTGTAAACAAAGAACTCTTCTTTTGGCTCTGCTATTTCGTCCTTAAAAATTGTATCACTTTCACTTGCCAATGTCAGAAGATCTACTTGAGGAATCGGTTCGACATCTATCCGCTCGACTGGGGTCTCAATTGGCTTTTCCTTCGGTTTCTCTTTTTCTATATTTTCATCAACTGGACTACGTAAAACATCACCTAAAATAAGGCCATTACTTGTAAGTAAGTAGTTCAATGATGAGATTTCGTCTGGAGATAACTCTCGTTCTTGACAGATAATCGTTACCTCCATACCGGCATTAAAAAATGCTGTAGATGTGGCTAACTTTCTTTTTAAAAATTCTTCAATTGTGAGAAAATCATGACTACCATCTATACGGAGCTCTAAGCCACTCTTTGTCCCTTTAAAAACAACCACGTCTGCCATATTTTATAACCCTACCTTCTTATAGATTATTAATCTATGTAAATCAAATATGAATCGATTTAGTTAGTTAACATAACTACTAAATAACAATTTATAAACCAAAATATGAATTCAAAACCTTACGTGCAATCGGTCCCGCAGCGACCGCGCCATAACCGCCTTGCTCCACCAGCACCACAACTACAATTTCCGGATTTTCATGAGGTCCATAAGCAACAAACCAACTATGATCTCGCCCATGTGAATTTTCAGAGGTCCCTGTTTTGGCTCCTATTTTTCTAGGAAAATCTCCCAAAATCCCCACAGCATTCCCATCTTCGATTGTGGTTGAGTACATAGCTTCTCGAATAAAATTCAGATTGGCTTGAGAAAATTGATATTTCTCAATAATCTGAGGTTCAATTTGCTTAACTATATTTCCATCATTATCAGTAAGTTGCTCTACTAGATAAGGCTTATATTTCACTCCACCATTCGCAATCATACTAATCATTTGAGCCATTTGAATTGGACTTGAAAGCTGAAATCCTTGACCAATTGTAGCATCCATTGTTTCAACAATATACCATTCATCATTTCCAAGAGCTTTTTTCTTGTACTCTCTGCTTGCTACCAATCCATCACTTTCTCCAGCAAGATCAACTCCCGTTTTTTCTCCCATACCAAACATCCTGGCATACTTACTAATCGTATTAATTCCCAATCGATAACCCATTTCATAAAAAAAGACATTATCAGATTTTTGAATTGCTCTTCGTAAATCAATCCACCCCAGAGCTGCCCCCCCGGCATTCCCTTTTTCTTTTGCTAAAGGATGATTTCCACCATCAAAGTATTTTTCTTCTGGAGTTACTTTCTTTTCTTCCAATGCAGCAAGACCGGCAACCACCTTAAAAGGGGAACCCGGTGGATATTCGCCACTAATTACCTTATTGGTCATTGGATCAAAAGGATTATTTCTAAGCTTGTCCCATTCTTTTTGAGAGATTCCAGTAGCAAAAAAATTCGGATTAAACACAGGTCTTGAGACCATTCCCAAAATTTTACCATTCCTAGGATCTAATGCGACTGCTGCAACAGCCTGAGTCTCAACACCAGTCATTTTTAAATATTTCAAGTGATTATCAACTGCTTCTTCCATTGCTTTTTGCAGTTTGGCATCAACTGTTAATTTCAAATTCAAACCAGGAGTTGGATTTTTTTTACCTAGTACATTAATAGGACGACCAGTAACATCTACTTCAATTTGACTTCCGCCTCGTTCGCCCCGAAGCTCTGTATCATAAAATTTTTCAAGGCCACTCTGACCAATCAAATCACCACTACGATAATCTAATTCTTTCCTTTTTTTTAATGTTTCTTCATTGATTTCACTAATATAACCTAGCATATGAGCTGCAATTTCTTTATTGGGATAATCCCTCACAGCTTGAGCTTCAATTACTACTCCAGGCAGGGCTCCACGCCTTTCTTCGACCTTTGCAATCATTTCAGGTGTCAAATCAGCTTTTACCAAAATTGGATCGACTCTTCCTTCGTTCTGTTTAATTTTCTTATCAAGAGATTCATAAGATATATCCAACAACTCGGATAATAATTTTACAACTTTTCTATCAATTGGGCCTTTAAAAGGAACAATAAAAACACTAAATCCAGCTCGGTTAGATACTAAAACTTCATTGTTTCGATCTAAAATAAGCCCTCGAGGCGCATTGACAGAAATCAACCGAATCCGATTACCATCAGCCAGCTTAGCATAATCGTCGCCTTTGATGATTTGAAGATATCCAAGTCGCAAAGCTAAACCACCCAAAACACAAAAAAGGATAAGAGCAAATAATTCAAGTCGATTGTCAAATCGTTTCATTTCTTCTCTTACCCCCCTAAAATCTATTCACAAAAAATATACCATAAATAAGTTGCCATACCATAAATTGGTAGCATAAACAATGAGTTCCATACACTTTGTTCAAACACCACTAAAACCCACGATCCAATCATAACAAAACTAATTTTAAATTTACTTGCAAACAAGAGTAGTAAAAAACTACTTACAACAGTTGCGATCACAACCGAAATCATCGGAAGGCTGATAGTATCTCTCGATAGTTGGCGATGGATTTTTCCAAAGAACCAACCAAACAAACCACCTAAAATCATATAAAATCCAAAAAAAGTAGTACTCGAAAAATCCATCAAAAGACCACAATAAATTCCCATACGAATTCCTTCTCGGGCTCCTCCTAAAAAGGTCCAGCTTAAAAGCCAACAAAGTAACAATTCTGGATGAATGAATCCTCCGATCAATGGAGCAAAAAAATATTGCTGTAAAAAATATAATAGTAGAGGAATAAAAATACGGATGCCAATCCCATTCATTATTTTTTTACCTCCGAAGTTTTTACACCGGTGATAACAAATACTTCTTCAACTTTATTGATCCTAGCTGCTGGCTTGATCCAAGCTGCCTTTAAAAGTCCCCCTTCATCTTTGTGAACCGAAACTACTTGACCTACAAGAATCCCTTTGGGGTATAGACTTCCAAAGCCTGAGGTTAGTACTTCATCACCAATTTGTATATCTGAATCACTGGGAAGATTGATCAAACGGGGATAATCTGGATTTTCAAGATTACCTTCTAAAATCCCTGAGGTTCTGGATCCTGATCGTTGGACAATTGCACCAACTGCATAATTGGAGTCTAGAATAAGTTGAACTTTAGACCATCCATCGCCACTTTCTTTAACCAGCCCTAAAAGTCCACGGCTATCAATTACAGGCATATCTTTATGGATGCCAGATTCTGATCCTCTATTTAATAAAAGTACATAGTTTCTAAAATCGCCCTCAGGACCACTTACTTTCGCAAGAAGAAGGGTCAGTTCAGGGTGTGAATTTTTATAACCTAATAACTCGTACAAGCGCTGATGTTCTTCTTGCATTTCCTGCATTTGAAGTAATTGTTTATTTAAGCGGGCAGACTCAAGCTCTAAACGATTAATTTCATCATCAAGAAAAAACACTCGACTTATTAAAGAAGCAGTTTCAGAAGTTTTGTTCGCAGCACTACTTAACATACTTTCAATTGGAGAAAAAACATAATGAAAGGCACCTCGAAAAGAACCTCCGATCGAAGGGAATACTAATGATAAAACCACTAACGCTACCCCAACACCTGATATAATCCAATATTTCCACGACCCTTGTTTGCGTCGGCGCATGGACACGATCCTCCCTTATTCACTTACCTATCGACGGCGACTAGAAACCAAGTGTTTTTCTAAGACATCCAAGCTTTCCAATGCTTTTCCAGTCCCAATAACTACACAAGAAAGTGCATTTTCTGCAATAAAGACAGGAATGCCAGTCTCTTTCCGCAAGAGTACATCTAACCCACGTAAAAGAGCCCCACCACCGGTCATTACAATGCCTCGTTCCATAATATCAGCAGCCAATTCTGGTGGAGTATGTTCGAGTGTCATTTTTACTGCATCAATAATAGATCCTACCGGTTCTGCTAAAGCTTTTACAGTTTCTTTGCTCGAAAGCATGAAAGTTTTAGGTAAGCTACTCACTAAATCGCGACCTTTAACTTCCATCAACCTTTCGTCTGTGTGGTTTAAAGCAGCCCCGATTTTCATTTTAATTTCTTCTGCTGTTCGTTCGCCAATCATTAAATTATAATTTCGACGAATGTATTGAATGATCGCTTCATCCATTTTATCACCAGCAACACGAACCGATTTGTTTGTAACCATTCCCCCAAGGGATAATACAGCAATATCTGTTGTTCCACCACCAATATCCACTACCATACTACCAGTAGGTTCGTGAACCGGAAGACCTGCGCCAATCGCAGCAGCCATTGGCTCTTCGATTAAGTAAGCATCGCGAGCTCCAGCACTAATCGTAGCATCAATTACTGCACGTTTTTCTACATCAGTCACACTTGAAGGAATTCCTACAACCACTCTAGGTTTAATAAGGCTACGTCCACCATTCGCTCTTTTTATAAAATAACGAAGCATGGCTTCAGTAATGTCAAAATCTGCAATAACTCCATCTCGGAGTGGGCGGATTGCAATAATATCTCCTGGAGTTCTGCCTAGCATTTGCTTCGCTTCTTCCCCAACTGCTAATATCTCACCCGTTTCTTGTCGAATCGCAACCACTGATGGTTCTTCCAATACGATTCCTTTATCCCGAACATGAACAAGAGTATTTGCAGTCCCCAAATCGATACCCATATCTCTTGAAGAGTTTTTAAAAAAATTAAACACTTTTATATCCTCCTTATTTTGTTGCTTTTTTACTCAATAAGTCCCGAATCTTTAAAGCTAATCCAGCGACCATCACCGATAATTATATGATCAAGTACTTTGATTCCAATCATTTCTCCGGCTTCAACAATACGATAAGTAAGAGAAATGTCATCCCTACTTGGATGTGGGTCACCACTTGGATGATTATGAATCAAAACAACCGATACCGCATTTCTCAAAGCCCCTTCCCGAAAAATAAGAGCTGGATCAATCGGGCAAAAAGATATCCCACCTCTACTTACCTCATAAGACTTACCCAATATACAGTTCTTAGCATTTAAAAACAAAGCTTCAAACACTTCCTGATTTTCTATACGTAGTCTTTCACCTACCAATTCAAATACATCTTCTGGCTCTTCAACAAGTCCCCGTTGCTCGGCTCCTCTACGATGGACTCTCCTGCCAAGCTCCAAGGCAGCAACGAGAGTTGCTGATTTGGCTTCTCCTAGGCCAGTTAGCTTCATCAATTCAGATACTGAAATTCTAGCCAATCCATGAAGACCATTTTTCTCTTTCAAAATCCGCTGAGCAAGACCTAAAGCAGACTCTTTTACTCCACCAGTACGTAACAAAATGGCTAATAATTCATAGTCCGAAAGTACTTTGGGACCATGTTCTATCAATCTTTCTCTTGGTCGATCATCTGGAGACATTTCTTTTATTTTTACAATGTCCATAAAATGGTTCTCCAATCTCTTTCAACATCATATAAAAGTGAGATAAAGGAAAGCCCACCACATTAAAATAACAGCCTTTAATCTCTTTAACCCAAAGTGCCCCACGCTCTTGAATTCCATAAGCTCCAGCTTTATCTAATGGCTCACCTGTCAAAACATAGGCCAGGATATCTTCTTCTGAAAGTTCTTGAAAAGTAACTTCTGTTTTTACACAATCTGAAAAAATATCCCCATAAATTCCAATTGCTACCCCAGTATACACCTGATGAGTTTGACCAGAAAGTTCTCGTAAAAATTCAATCGCTTGATCAGCACTTTTGGGCTTTTCAAAAATTCTTCCTTTTAGAAAAACAATTGTATCTGCCCCAACAACCATTTCCTCATCTT
>JAGOHU010000005.1 GCA_017995975.1 Negativicutes bacterium | reverse complement strand
CAGTAGGGGTGTTTGATCTTTTGCATGAATGAAAGAAAGACCTAAATGCCCTTGATCCCAGTCAATGTAAGTGATCTGACAACAAGTGAGGCCAATTAAATTAGGTCTCATTGGTGAACGAGTTGCGAAGACTCCTAGTAAGCTGGGTGAATTTTTATAAGGGCTTGGGCAGGTTAACTGGCTACGTCCATTAGGATTGTCATTTTGATCGAACCAGAATAAAATTTGAACATGGCTGAATGAATCAATCTCTTTTAAGGCTGGAAGATAATCTTTTTTGATCTCAATCCAAGCATTTTCGGAGGTAATTCGAATTTGACCAATTGATTTGACTAAAAATTTTTCCATAAATAAATTCTCCTTTAGCGATTATTTACGGCGCCGTAAAGTCAGTATAACTAAGCTTTTACTACACTACAAGCAAAAAAAAGCACCCAAGACGGGTGCTTTTTTGAGTCATTTATTTAGCCATTTTTAGCCATTTCTCAGCTGGGGCAGGTGCTTCGGAGGGATTAAAATAAATAGTTTTTCGATTGGCATCTGCGTAGGTGATGAGGTAGATATAAGCGGTGGAGGCCAAGTAGGCCATGTCGGTTTTGTTGTCAAAGGGTTTGCTTTGGGAATTTGGTTTGTTGACGAAAAGTTCCCAATTCGATTTTCTTTTACCGGTGCTTTCCCATTGATAGTAAAGCTTTTGAGTGGCTGGTGAATTTGGATCGATTTCGGTGAAGAAAAGGTATTCTACTGGTTCGACATCTTCTGCGTAGGAAGTAGAACCAACAAATCGTAGCGCAGGGATTTTTCCTTCTTGAGCTTCAGTAATTTGGACTGAGCCCATGTGGATCCACCCACTGAGGCGACCTTTTTCAAAGGAAGTTTTCCAGTCGATACCTGGGGAGGTAAAGCTGATGTGAGTGAAGGTGCCTTTTTCTTTTTCGGATAGCTGGTAGGCTTCTCGGTCTTCAATTTTATCTTGGTTCTGGTAAATGTAGCCATAGATGTATGGGAAGGTCAGGCCCCGAGTATTGTCGACCCATTTGCCTTTTTGATCGATCATGAGCACTTCTTTAACACTATCAGGAACTGTGCCGGACTGTTTGACCTCTTGAATGAGGCGATAGTTTCGGCGTAGATCAATGACCTGAGTTGTTGTGACTGAATAATTTTTACTACTAATTTTCATAGTATATTGGTAGGTGAAACGAACCGGGATCGATGAATGGACTGGTGTGACAGGAAGAATGCTGTCTGTATCAATTTCTACTGAGGCAACACCCCAAGTACCGGCACTTTCCCATTTTTCAGCAAAAACAGAAGAACTAAATAAAAATAAGGAAATAAGAATAAGACCAATCAGTTTTTTCAAGAAAATCACTCCTTCGCAGATATGAAGCTATTTTTATAGCGATCTATTAGAGAATTCGTCTTTTTTTTGTAAAATCCTGTATAAAAAAATAAGTGCTCCTTACGGAACACTTATTTTTGAGAGATTTTTATCATTTGGTTGCTGTTTGAGTTGGGTCACTGAGTTTGAAAGACTAGAATAGGTATTGAGTTGGGCTGATGGTGGAGAAGGATTTAATGGGTAGTTTTTTTCGGCCTGTTTGGATTTCGTGAGCAAAGGCTGCGGTGGGTATGATGGTTTGATCTGTGGGCATGGCCGCAGAAACGAGAAAGGGCTCCTTCATCGGAATTGGGGCCAATTGATTATTTATAATTTCCCAATTTGCCATTACAGTACGAACTTTTATCAATGGGTTATATTGTTCGAGTGAGTAAGAAGTATAAACTTCGCCTAGACGTTTTTCTTCTCGGCGCACTAAAATTTGCACACTTGGTAAAGAGGATTGAGGTTCGTAAGCGATTTCAATTGTAGTGGTGTGGATCCATGCTTTTTCGCCATTGGCTTTGTCATAGACTTGGAGCCATCCTTTGGCATCAGGGCTCCACATTGGAGCTCGATTTTTTGATACTTCTGGTAAGGTTGGGCTCATGGTATAAGGTTTTGTTTTATTGATTTTTTCTCCTTGTTTCCAAAGATAAGCCGAGAATATCCATTGGTTTGAGCCAGGTAGGTCTTGTTTCCAGATGCTTTCGACTTCGCTCGGGTAGATATTTCGATTACTCAGGGTTAGCATTTCTGTTTTTCCTGGCAATGGTAACAGTTGGCCAGTTTGGAGGTCGAAAAGATAGTTGGTATAGGTATAGCCATGGGTTTGCATATCTGTTTTATAAGAGAGGGTGTATAAGTAAGGAATTAGGTTATTGTCTTTGTCAGCTACAGGTTTGATTTTGTCATCTAGCCAGATGGTTTCGTCTTCTCCCCAAGAGCCCGCATCGACCCAGCCTGCTTGAGCGGTAGGAGATAGGGAAAGGGAGAGCAAGAGAAATCCAGCGATAAGAAAGCGTTTCATATAAAATCCTCCTTTGATTCATTTCAAGTTTAGTGAGGCAAGATGGTTTCGGTGAGGATTTTTTTCTCGCCGAATTGATGGGTTAGGAAAAGATCGGTCTCGGCTAAGGCTGGATCATTGAGAGCACAAAGGTGCAAGGAATAAAGATTTCCGTTATAAGCCCAGTAGGTAATGGTAAACCAAGCGAGAATTTTTCCGTCATTCGGGTCATAAAGTTGGTAAACAATTTGTTCGGCTGGGACTTCACCGTAGTTAAGTTGATAACGGATTCCGGCAAAAGAATTTGGCTGGCCTGCTAAAAAACGATCCACTCGGCTCTGGATATCTTCTTGAGGACTTCGGTCTGGGAATAAAGGAACCGATCCGATGTAGCCATCGAATTTTTCTTGGCTCCTGTTTTTGAGATAATAGTAGCCCGGATTATGTGGACTTGATTGTTCTTCTATTCTCCATTGGCTCGGGACTTGATGAGGTAGTCCGAGGGTCTCGTGGGGCGATCCAAAAGAGATCGCTGGCACCCAGAGACAGAAAAAAAGAAGACTTAGCCAAAAGCATCGTTTCATAAAGCCTCCTATATAAGCAAGTAGTGTAAAGCACCTAGTTCTATTCTATAGGATGGAAAGATAAAAGTAAAAAGGTAAAATAGATAAAATGACGAAACGTATAGCTATAGGGAGGTGGAAAGGGTGGAATTTCAACAACTTTTAACTGGTGGAGGCGAAAAATTAATTGAATCAGTCTACCGAGATGCCCATAGTGGGATTCCGCTTGGTCCCTTTAGTTTAAAAGGAGTGGAAGACTTCGCTGAAGAGTATCGCTGGTCTGGTAAAAAAATTGTAGATGCAGCAGATCAATTGATTCGAGATCAGAAAAGGATTTGTGCGTTTAGTAATGGATTTACTTTAATTCCTTATGTAGGGGTTCCGGCAAATGTTTATACAACTTTAGTGATTCAGATGAGGATGATTTTAGGGATTGCTTATTTAGGTGGTCACGATACAAGTCAACCTCATATAAAGAACTATGCGATTAGTATTTTATTCGGAATTCGTATCGCTCGCAAGGGGGCTGTTCTTACTGTAAAAGGTGGAAAGAAAATATCTCAAAAAGTGAGTAAACCTTTGTCAAATTCTTTGGGGAGCCAAAAAGGGGCAGTCTTACTTTCGAAAATGATCCCTCTTTTGGGTGTTGGTCTGGGGGCTGGTCTGGATTGGTTTTTGACAGAAGAACTGGGGAAAAGAGCCAAAAAAAGATTCGTTACCTACGGATTTTGAAAATGTTGCGAATATGCAGCTGTTGTGTTTTTGCAACTTAACAAAGTTAATTAATGGGATTTTAAAAGGTATGATGCAAAATAGCAACGGCGAAGTAGCCTTATAAGACTACTTTGCCGTTGCTATTTTTTTATAATTTTACTTAGTATTTGTAAAACAAGAAGCGTTTTTTATAAGACATCAATCTCTTCGCCATTGAGTATCTTATTCATATTCCTTACAGCACACATTTTTCCACACATGGTACAAGTATCTGAGTTGGCGGGAGTAGATTCTTCTCGATATCGACGTGCTTTTTCTGGATCGATGGCAAGGTCAAACATACTTTTCCAATCTAAATTTTTTCGAGCTAGGCTCATCTTGTAATCCCAGTCTTTGGCTCCTTTGATTCCTTTGGCAATGTCTGCTGAATGGGCGGCAATTTTGCTTGCTATGATCCCTTCTTTCATATCTTCTAAAGTTGGGAGTCGTAGGTGCTCAGCTGGGGTGACATAGCAGAGGAAAGCTGCGCCATAAGTGGCTGCAATGGCTCCGCCAATAGCAGAGGTAATGTGGTCGTAGCCTGGTGCGATATCGGTGACCAGGGGACCAAGAACATAGAATGGTGCTCCAAAGCAGAGAGTTTGTTGGATTTTCATATTGGCTTCAATTTGATCTATTGGCATGTGTCCTGGACCTTCCACAATGACAGAGACATCTTTGGCCCAAGCTCTTTTAGTAAGTTCTCCAAGAATTAGCAGTTCTGAAATTTGTGAGCTGTCGCTGGCATCTTCGATAGAGCCAGGACGACAAGCATCTCCTAAGCTGAGTGTCACATCATGCTCCCTACAAATTTCTAAAACTTCATCATAATACTCATAGAATGGATTTTCATTTCCGGTCATTTCCATCCAAGCAAAAATAAGTGATCCGCCACGGGAAACGATGTTGGTGAGCCTTTCCGTTTTTTTAAAGGTATCAGCGGTCTTTTTATTTATTCCACAGTGGATTGTCATAAAATCGACCCCATCTTCTGCGTGCATTTTAACGACGTCAAGCCACTCGCGGGAGGTGATCTCTTTGAGCTCTTTGCCATAATAAACAATGGCGTCATAGATTGGGACAGTACCAATCATGGCGGGGCATTCTTGGATCAGCTTTTTCCGAAATAGACGAGTATTGCCATGGGTGCTTAAGTCCATAATCGCTTCGGCGCCCATTTCAACTGCTTTGCTAACTTTTTCGATTTCCTTGTCTAAGTTGGAGCAATCTTTCGAGGTCCCAAGGTTGACATTGATTTTAGTTCTTAGCATACTACCAATTCCATTGGGAGAGATGGAAAGATGATTTTTATTGCAAGGAATTACCACTTTTCCACATGCAATATGTTGTATTAAGTCATTAACGTCCATATTTTCTTTTTGAGCAACAATTGTCATTTCTTTTGTTACGATTCCTTTTTTTGCTGCTGCCATTTGTGTCGTGTAAATCATTTGTTACCTCCTTTTTTTTATAAAAAAAAGCTCTATACCAAAGGTATAGAGCAATCAGTTATCGCTTATCTTTCCCTCCGTTGGCATTATCCAAATCAGGTACGGTCGAAACTTTTCGTTTCCTCTCAGCCTGTACACAAGCTCCCGAATATTCAATTGTTTGTAGGTTACTCTTATTTCATTCTTTTGTCAATATTCAATTCGAATTGTTCTTTTTGGCTACCAACGATTAAGATATTGACGTTCGTCTATATCTGGTGTATATTTCATATAGATAATCATCGATGTGCAGTGGAGGTAAAGCATGAAAGAATCCTCAGAAGAATTAGCTTTTGTATTTAAGGCATTGGGTGACTCCACTCGAGTCAAAATTATTGAATTACTTAAAGTGAACCAAAGTCTTTGTGGTTGCAATTTGTTGGAGCATTTTTCGATAACTCAACCTACTTTGAGTTATCATATGAAAATTTTAGTAGAGAGCCAGCTGGTGGCAGGCGAAAAAGATGGAAGTTGGACCCATTATCGTTTGAACAAAAAGCGAATGAGGGAAGCAAGCTCTTTCTTTCGAGAAAATGAAGATAAAAAAGAATAGAGGAATACTAGATGTGGATTTTTGAGTGGTTGAATAATCAATTGTTAAAGATGGAGTGGCTTTTTAATGGAGTGGAATGGTTTGTGGTTCAAGTTTTAAATTTAGATATGGCGACTCCGATTGGTGGGAGTGTTCATTTTTTCATTTATGATGTGATTAAGATATTTATTTTGTTATCGGTTTTGATTTTTGGGATTACCTATATTCAAACTTATTTCCCGCCAGAACGGACAAAGAGGATATTGAGTCGGTATCATGGTTTTACCGCAAACACTTTAGGGGCTCTTTTAGGTACAGTTACCCCTTTTTGCTCTTGTTCTTCTATTCCTATTTTTATTGGATTTACTAATTCTGGTTTGCCAATTAGTGTATCATTTTCCTTTTTGCTCTCTTCTCCTTTGGTAGATGTGGCTTCGATTATTCTTTTGGCAAGTATTTTTAATTGGAAAATTGCAATTGCTTATGTGTTGGTCGGTTTAATTTTAGCTGTGATTTGTGGTACGATCATTGGAAAAATGAAGATGGAAAAGTACATCGAGGCTTATGTGACTGAAAGCGGAGTGACTGAACTTGCAAATCAACAACGGACTAGGGGCGAGCGAATTCGGATTTCGAAGGATCAGGTCTTGTGGATTATTAGCCAAGTGTGGCCCTATGTTTTAATCGGAGTAGGAATAGGGGCCGGAATTCACAATTGGATCCCAACTGAATGGGTGACTGGTCTCTTAGGGAGTGCCCATTGGTATTCGGTGCCTTTAGCTACTTTGATCGGTATCCCAATTTATGCGGATATCTTTGGTACTTTGCCGATTGCAGAAGCCTTGGTGGCTCGAGGAGCAGGGCTAGGGACAGTATTGTCTTTAATGATGGGGATCACTGCTCTTTCTTTACCTTCGATTATTATGCTCAAAAAAGTGGTGAAACCAAGGTTGCTGGGACTTTTTGTTGGGATTGTCGCAATAGGAATTATGATTATCGGTTATCTCTTTAATCATTTTGCTTATGTACTTATGTAGATGGAAGGGAAGAAATTTAGATGAAAAAACCTGTAGTTGCTTTTGTTTGTGTCCATAATTCTTGTCGTTCCCAAATGGCTGAAGCTCTGGGCAAATTAGTGGGAAAAGATACTTTTGACTCCTACTCTGGGGGGACCGAAACCAAGGATCAGATCAATCAAGAGGCGGTAGGGGTTGTCAAAGAACTTTATGGGATCGATATGGAATTGAATCAAAGATCAAAATTGATTGATGAACTTCCAGCGATAGATATTTTAATCACCATGGGATGCAACGTGAATTGTCCTCATTTGCCGGCGAGACATCGGGAAGATTGGGGACTGGAAGACCCAAGTGGGAAAGAAAAAGAAGAATTTGTCAAAACCGCTCAGCTTGTTGAAGAGAAAATTCGAGATTTGAAGAAGCGAATTGAAGCAGGCGAGATTTGAATAAATAAAAGGTCTAGGTATGAATTTCATACCTAGACCTTTTTGACAATTTAGAGGAGATATTATTATTTAGGGTCCGGAATTGTTTCGTTCAGCTCTATGAGGGATTTATCAGCAAATTGAACTTTTGTAATATTAAGTTTTACTGTGATTTGATCGGCTGGAGTGGTGATGATTAAATTTTCTTTTGCAAAGAACGAGGTGAGCTGAATCGGTATGGTGAGTTTGGACTCTTTGCCTTTATGGCTCGAACCAGAGATTGGTGGCAGTGGGTAAGTGGCGATTAATTTATCGCCTTGATAGAAAACAATGATTCCTTCCATTGCAGCGACATTGCGGTCTGTGAGGAATGTGAAGGGAATGTTTACTTTTAAGAGGTGGGTAAAGCGGGCTTCTTTATTTTCCGAAAGCTCAAGACTAATTTGGCCGACTTGAACTTCTTTTGCGATTTCTTCGCTTTTGGCTTTGTTGATTTCGAGAGTTTTTTCGTAGGTTGCTTGAAGTTCTTGGCTTTCATAGTCGGAGAAATTGTTTATCCCTACCACTTTCCAAGTTCCATCACTAGATTTGCTCATTCCAAGAGTAAGGATGAATTCTTTACCTAGTTTTTTATTGAAAATCTTAATCTCTACGGTGGCTGTATTGCCGTCTGTTTTTGAGGCACCAGTGCCACGATATTCCATAAAAGTAAAAGGAGATTTCGGTGCTGGAGTCGATGGGTCTTTGGTGGTGGAAGGTGATTTGATTTCTGAAATAATTCCTTTTTTCATATCCCGGATGAAGCTTGGCTTCTCCATTTCGGCCATAGCGAGGATTTTTCTTGATTCCTCTGCATCCGGCTTAGCCAAGCCAGCTCGAGTGGAGTCAAGATAAGCTTTACCTAAAAGAGCATCCAGATCAACATGCTTTTCAAAAGTAGTCATATCTTTTTGCTCAATGGCTGTTTTTATAATTCCTACAGTGTAGGTTGGAGTCTTGATCCAGTAGAAAAAGTAGAACAATAGGCCCGCCAGAATGAGTCCTAGTCCTCCGAGAAGAATCCAGAAGAGTTTATTTGACATTCCGCTCGAGGTATTCGGTGCTGGTGGAGTGATAATTTCAGTAGTTTCGATGATTTCAGTCATTTTATACATCCTTTCAAGAAAACAATTAGTCATAGCTTATCTATTATACAATAAAGTCTCGTTTTATGATTGGAATGATGGAAATTATTCTTCTGTATTATTCTCGAATCTCTTTTGAAATGCAAGGGCCTCCCATCATTACTCTTAGTTATGACAGGACTCTTTTTAGTATGTTTTACTTTTAGGATTCAGTACAGTACACAGGTGTCGTCTTTATATTGACTTTGGAGCTTTGTGGAGAATGGCTATTGCGAAAGTTTCATCAAAAATGAGGGATGAGTGTTTAAATGGTGAAGTTTTTGATACACTGGGAGAAGTGGAAGTTGCAAATTAACAAATTGAGGTGCGAAAGTCATGGAGAGAATTGCATTGGTCTCCCCCCATAGGGAATTTGGAAAAGTTGCTTTGGAAGTTGCTCAAGAAATGAATATTGTTTTGGATTACTACAATTGTGATTTAGATGGGATTGATAAATTATTAATTTCGATGGAATCGAGTCCACCAGATGTTATTTTGAGCCGAGGTGGCTTAGGGATTTTGTTGAAAAAGAAAGCTAAGATTCCTGTTTCGGTAGTTCCGGTTGGAATTTTAGATATTTTACAATGTTGCAGTGAAGCGAAAGAATATGATTCTCACATTGGGGTTACTAGCTTTGAAAAACCATTGATTGGGATTGAAGAAATTGAAAAAGTATTAGGCGTATCAATTACACCGATTATTTTCACGACTCAAAAGCAGTTGAAGGAACAAATTGCTTTTCTAAGCCAAGAGACGAAGTGCTGTATCGTGGGGGGAGGCCCATCAGTTAAATATGCGGAAGAATATGGTTTACCAGCAGTTTATCTGACTTCTAATCTAGTGACGATTAAAGACGCTCTTTTACAAGCTCAAGAATTGGCAGAGCTTCATCAGGAAATCAAAAAGCAGAATTCTCGACTGAAGGCAATTCTTGATTCGATTTATGATGGTGTGGTGGCAGTTGATCAATATGGAAAAATTGAACTGGTGAATCAATCAGCGGAAAAAATTTTTTCTTTGACTGGGCGAGATTGGGAAGGGAAATTTATAAATGATATTTTGCCGAGTAGCTGTCTTGGAGAGGTTTTACAAGATGGGATGAGTCAGATTGGAGTCATCCAAAAGGAAGGGCGGGTCCGAATTGTGACCAACCGGGTGCCAGTTCGATTAAAAAATGAATTGATTGGTGCAGTGGCTACTTTTCAAGAAGCCGAGAGGATTGCTCGGGTAGAGCAAAAAGTTCGACACTCCCTTTTGGCAGACCATAATTTTTCAGCTCGCTTTTATTTTTCTGATATTATAAGTGTTTCAAAAGTCATGGAGGAAAAGAAGTTACTTGCTCAGCGATTTGCAGGATCGGATCACACGGTTTTGATCTATGGGGAGTCTGGAACTGGCAAGGAGCTGTTTGCTCAGAGCATCCACCATAGTAGCAATAGAAAAAAACAACCTTTTGTGGCGGTCAATTGCGGTGCTTTGCCAGCCAGCCTTTTGGAAAGCGAACTTTTTGGTTATGAAGAAGGTGCTTTCACAGGAGCCAAGCGTAAAGGTCGGTATGGGCTTTTTGAACTTGCCCACCAAGGTACTTTGTTTTTAGACGAAATAGATTCTCTTTCGTTGGAGTTTCAAGGCCGTCTTTTGCGAGTTCTTCAGGAGGGAGAATTTATGCGAATTGGAGGAGAGAGGATGATTCCGGTTGATGTAAGAATTATTACAGCAACCAATAGTAATCCAGTAACTTTGCTCGCAGAAAAACGAATGCGTGAGGATTTATATTATCGGCTCAATGTGCTTTACTTGGAGTTACCTCCGTTGCGAAAACGAAAAGAAGATATTGCTCCCATGATTGAGCAGTGGCTACAGAAAGCAAAATCACCTTTTTTAAAAGGGTCTTTGCTGAAAATGCAGCCTTGGTTGGAAAATTATTCTTGGCCTGGGAATGTCCGAGAATTACACAATATCTTGGAGCGAGTAAGTCTATATTTGGGAGACTTTGCGGAGAAAGATTATCCTCCGGAAAAAATATTTGAAATGATTGCCCCGCAAATCTTGGTTGAAAGAGATAACCAAGAAGTTCTTCAAAAAGAGTATCAAACTGATTTGAAGAAAAATGAACAAGAATGGATTGAAAGAGCTCTGGTAGAGGAAGGTACTTTGGAAAAGGCGGCTAAATCGCTGGGAGTGAGTCGTTCTACTTTATGGCGGAAATTAAAAAGTTTCAAAAACGAACAGATAGTTTCAAAAATGACACGTTTTGAGGATAGGGAAAGTTGAAAAAGCTTTTACCTATCCCTTTTTCAGTTGTGGCATAAAATTTGCTCATAGAAAAAGACATCATATAAAAAGAAAGAGGCGATCAGTATGAATCAATCAAAAGGTGCTTTGGCTGGATTAAAGGTATTGGATTTGACGAGAGTATTAGCCGGTCCATTTTCTACAATGATGTTGGCTGATATGGGAGCTAGTGTCTATAAATTAGAGCAACCAGGTATTGGGGACGATAGTCGAGGATTTGGGCCTTTTCAAAATGGAGAAAGTGTTTATTACATCAATTTAAATCGAAATAAAAAAGGTATGACTATTGATCTGAAAAATCCGAAAGGGAAAGCTGTTTTTCTAGAAATGGTAAAAAACGCAGATGTGGTGATTGAAAATTATCGTCCTGGGGTGATGGAAAAATTAGGGCTTGGTTATGAAGACTTGGCGAAGACAAATCCGGGGATTGTTTATGTAGCTGTATCGGGTTTTGGTCATACCGGTCCCTACTCGAACCGCCCAGGCTATGATATTATTGCTCAAGCGATGAGTGGCTTGATGAGTACTACTGGTTGGCCTGATAGTGGCCCGACACGTTCGGGAACTGCAATTGGTGATGTATTAGGTGGAATGTCTGCTACTATTGGAATGCTTGCAGCAATTTATCACAAAATAAAAACTGGAGAAGGACAAAAAGTAGATATTGCGTTGGTAGATTCAACTGTAGCAGCCTTAGAAATTATCAATATGATCTATTTATCCCAAGGGCGATTGCCGGAGCGTATTGGAAATCGCTATGAGTCGACCTACCCTTATGATTCTTTTGTTGCGAGCGACGGAGACTTAGTGATTGGTGCAGCGAACAATAAACTATGGAAACTACTTCTAGATCAGATGGGGAAATCTGAATTAGCAGAAGACCCACGCTTTAAAGACATTAAAGATCGAATTGAAAATCATGTGGAAGTAAAAGCGATTGTACAAGAATGGGTAGGCCAGAACACGGTTGATGAAGTAGTGAATGGATTGTTGGAAAAGGGTGTGCCGGTTGCTCCAATCTTGAATATTGCTCAAGTGACTAGCGACCCTCACATTGCAGAAGCTCGCGAAATGTTCGTCCGTCTTGACCATCCTGTAGCTGGCAAGATGAGAATTGCAGGGTCTCATTTGAAATTAAGTAAAACTAAAACTGAGATCAAAACACCGGCACCGGCTTTAGGACAAGATAACGAGAAAGGCTTGGAAGAACTTCTTGGACTGACTGCGGAGCAAGTAAAAGAATTATTAGAAGAAGGTGCGATTTGATGGATTCAATAACTTATCTCGGGCATTTGATGCCTAGCAAAGTTCATTTGGTAGAGGTGGCACCTCGTGATGGTCTGCAAAATTTAAAACAACGAATTCCTACAGAAGTGAAAAAGGAATTTATTAATCAATTGGCCGATGCAGGTCTTAAAGAAATCGAAGTGACTTCTTTTGTTCATCCTAAGGCCATTCCACAAATGGAAGATGCTTCTGAGGTAGCTCGCTATGCAGTAGAAGTGGGAAGAGAAAAAGGCTTTTTGCCGACCGCATTAGTACCCAATTTGCGGGGGGCTCAAAGTGCTTGGGAAGCGGGCTTGCGGGAAGTAAACTATGTAATTTCGGTGAGCCAAACTCATAATAAAGAGAATATCAATCGAAGCCATGAAGAATCAGTTGAAGAATTGGCGAAAATTCGTGAAGCCTATCCGACTTTACGAATTAATGTAGCTCTTGCAACTGTTTTTGGTTGTCCTTTTGAAGGTGAAGTTACTCCTGCTCAGACGCTTGAATTAATAACAAAGCTCTTGCCTCACAAGATTGGTGTTGTCACTTTGAGTGATACTATTGGTGTGGCTGTACCGGGTCAGATTAGTGATGTGATTGCTCAGGTTAGAGAGATTCACCCAGAGTTACCTTTAGGGCTTCATGTGCATGATACTCACGGGAGAGGGCTGCTTAATGTTTGGACTGGTCTTCTTTTGGGAGTCAATCGTATTGAAGTAGCGACTGGTGGTCTTGGGGGCTGTCCGTTTGCCCCTGGAGCTGCTGGGAATTTAGGAACTGAAGATATCATTAGTCTATTAGATCGAAGTGGAATTGAGTCAGAAGTATCCTTGAGCAAGTTACTCAAAGTGGTAGAATTTGCCAAAGATAAAATCGAACCCAATCTATTAAGTCATTTATCCCAGTCTCGGAGCTATGAAGAATTATCTTTTTTTACAATCAAATAAAAGTGATTTGTTGCTTTTGGTAGAGAAAAACGAAAGGGTGTGTGCTGAGTGAAAGCAAAAATCACTAATTATCGCTGGTGGGTTATGAGTTTTATTTTTGTGATTTATACCATCGCGAATGCAGATCGTGCCAATATTGGCTTTGCTCTTCCTTATATTCGGGAGGAATTTAATATCAGTAATACAGAAGCTGGGTTGATCATCAGTTTGTTCTTTGGGGGTTATGCGATTTTCCAGATTCCTTCGGGTTTTATCATAAAAAAAATAGGAGTAAAAAAAGCTCTGAGTGGCGGTATGATACTTACTTCCGTTTTTACAGGGATTATGGGGATAGTTGATACTGCATCTCATTTGAAAATACTCCGTTTTTTAGTGGGAGTCGCAGAGGCTCCGGTTGCAATTGGCTCTACATCTACTATTAACAACTGGTTTCCTCCAAAAGAAAAGGGAACCGCTTCGGGGATATTTCTAGCTGGTTCAAAAGTTGGACCTTTGATTGTACCTCCTCTGTGCGCGTGGATTATTATGACCTTTGGCTGGCGACAAATCTTTATCTTTTTCGCAATTCCCGGGTTATTGTTATCGGTATTTTGGTATTTTATGGTAGCAAACAAGCCGTCAGAAAGTAGATTTACTTCTCAAGCAGAAGCTGATTATATCCAAAGTGGTGAAAAAGCTGAGCAGACAATAAAAAAAGAAAAAGAATATAAACTTTGGTGGGTTGACCGAATTATTCGAGCCCGAAAAGTTACCCCCTTAACGAGCTCGGCCGAAGTATTTCGCAGCTGGGATATTATTGGAACCGCCATGGGATATTTTTTTATGGTTGGAACCGTGGGAGTATTGATGAGTTGGCTTCCAACTTATCTCATTAAAGTAAAACATTTTGCAATTATGAGCTCTGCTTTGCTTGCTGCGTCTCCATTTGCAGGGACAGTGATTGGGAATTTTGCTGGTGGTTGGCTATCGGATAATGTATTTGGACGGAGACGCAAACCGCTCATGATCGTAAGTGCTATCGCAACTTCAGTTACGATGTATGCGCTTGTTTACGCACCTCAATCGATGTACCTTCTTGCACTTCTTCTTTTCACAACTGGTTTTTTGTTGTCTTTGGGTTACTCTGCTTTTGCGGCTTATCCTATGGGACGAGTTGATAAAGATACTTATCCTGTAGCATTTAGCTTAGTGAATACTGGAGGGCAATTAGGCGGCTTTAGTTTCCCTCTTCTAGTAGGTATTATTTTAGATAAATTTAATTGGGATATGGTTTTTCTCGCTTTAGCTTGTGGGTCTTTTCTCTGCTTATTAGCAGTTTTATCGATTATTGAACCAGTAGAAAAACCAGTAGAAAAAAGTGTAAATTAAATCAACAAAGATCAAAGGCCACCTATCCAAATGAGAGATAGGTGGCCTTTGTGATGAGTATATTGCCAAGGGTGGATTGTAAAATAAAGTGGGACAGTCAATAAAATAGCTCGTAACATAAATCATTTTTATGAGATGAAAATAAGGTAGTAGAAATCTCAAAGGAGCAGCGGGGTCCACTAGGACGTAGTGAAAGCCTTGGAAGGAAAAGGGGATACCCAAGAACGGCTGATGCTGGCCTTGAAAGCGAGAATAGAGAAATATAAATAAAAAAACGCCCCCAAGGGGAGGCGTTTTACGGTTACTTTTTTTAAAGTGTTGTATTAGCGCGTAAACCCAGAAGCCAAAAAGGGCGAGTAGTAAGAGTGGGGCGATACCCCAGCCAATCCAAACTATAACCAATATCAGCCCGAATGTCATGGACGGCTTCGGGTGCGGAAGCATCGAGACTTCAATAACCATATAGATAAAAGGGAGAAATATTAAAAAAATAAGAAGACCAGAAATTCCCCAAAATTTTCTTGAAGTCATCTGAATTCCACGCTTTCTAATAAGTTTATATTACTGATATTAGTTCGAGTACTAAGAAGAAAAACCTTTAGGTAATAAGAGCCAGTGGTAATTGATGTTTCCATGTTGAATAATCCAGTTCCTACTGCGGGACATTGGAATATTATGGATATTTATTCGCCTGGAAAAAAAGTCCACCATGTCAGCACAAATTGAGGAGGGATGAGAATGGGACGGCAATATTCTTTGGCACAACTGACTGTATTGGGATGCGCCCCGCCTGAAATGACCTATATTGCTGCTCGTGCTGGGTATGACTATGTAAGCTATCGTTTAATATACATGGGGCTTCCAGGGGAACCCAATTATGCGCTGGATCAGAATAAAGAAATGTACCAGCAAACGAAAAAAGCGATTTCAGATACGGGAGTTAAGCTTCTTGATATGGAGTTGGCTCGTATTAATGCAGAAGTGGAGCCCAAAAGGTATCTTCCGGCTATGGAAATTGCAGCCGAATTGGGTGGGAAGCATGTACTTTCGAGTGTTTGGGCTGATGAATGGGATTTTTCGGTCCAAGCTTTCCGGGAACTCTGCGATTTAGCTAAAGGCTTTGATTTGACTGTTGATCTGGAGTATGTTCCGATCTCCAGTTTAAAAAATTTGGCAGACACAGTAGAATTTTTGAAAGAAGTCGATCGAGACAATGCAGGATTGATGATTGACACCCATCATTTTCACAGAGCAAAAGATCAGGTTTCCGAGTTGGCGAAAGTACCAAAAGAGTGGTTTCACTATTTGCATCTTTGTGATGCGTCTGGTGACATCCCTGATACAATCGAAGAGATGACGCGAGTTTTAAGAGAAGAACGTCTTTATCTAGGTGAGGGTGGAATTAATATTCAAGAAATTGTCCGCCAGCTTCCAAACATTCCCTGCTCAATTGAGCTACCTCATGTTGCACGAGCCAAAGAAATGGGCTATGCAGAACACGCAGCCCGTTGCTTAGAAAGCTCAAAGCGTTATTTTTCGAAATACGAACTGGGATAAAAGTAAATTGCCGCAAGGCTATAAAATGAGGAGGCTATAAAAATGGCTGGAAAAGAAATTGATTTGAGTGAACTAACGAAAGAACAGCGAGAAGAGCTGGAGACCGCATTTGAAAAAGCAAGTAAGGCCCAAGAAATTATTGGGACCTATGATCAGGCTCGGGTGGATCGGCTGGCTCAAGCTGTGGCTTGGGCGGTGTCCAACAAAAAAACTTTTCTCCGGTTGGTAAAAATGAGCATTGATGAAAGTGGCTTAGGGGACCCGGAAAGTCGCCAGAATAAACGTTTTAAAATTCGTGGAGTACTTCGGGATGCACTTCGTCAAAAAAGTGTAGGGATTATTGAAGAAATTCCAGAAAAAGGAATTGTAAAATATGCAAAACCAGTCGGGATTATCGCTTCGATTGTCCCAACTACCAATCCAGATTTAACACCAGCCGGAACAGCAATTTATGCAATTAAAGCCAGGGATGTAGTTATTTTCTCCCCTCATCCTCGATCGAAAAAAATTACTTTTGAAACAGTTCGTCTGATGCGTGAAGCCCTCGAACGGGAAGGGGCACCAGCAGATATTCTTCAATGTTTGACTCAAGTGAATATTCCGATGTCGAAAGCTTTGATGGCAAAAGCCGACTTGGCCCTTGCAACTGGTGGTCAACCGATGGTAAGAGCCGCTTATAGTTCTGGTACTCCAGCTTATGGGGTTGGTGCTGGTAATGCAACTATGATTTTTGATGAAACGACGATTGTCGAAGAAGCTGCTCACAATACCATGCTAAGTAAAACTTCGGATTTTGGATCCGGTTGCTCCGCCGATGGCAATCTTGTAGTACATGAGAGTATTTACAATGAGATGCTGGAATGCCTTCAAAAAGAAGGGGCTTATTTAGCCAATGAAGACGAGAGAGAACAACTTCGTAAAGTGATGTGGGATAATGAAGGACATCGGCTTGCAGATACAGTTGCGATCGCTCCTCAGAAGCTCGCAGAAGCTGCGGGATTTACCATTCCAGAAGATCGCAAATTTATTGCGGTTATTGGTGATGGAATTGGGCCAGAGCACCTCTTTTCAGGAGAAAAACTAACCACCTTGCTAGCTATTCATAAATATTGCGGTGAATTTGAAAATGCAATTACTATGATGCATCAAATCTACGATGTAGGTGGAAAAGGTCATTCGGTGGGAATTTATTCCTTTAATGATGATCATATTCATCGCTTAGCTCTTGCTGCCCCGGTCAGTCGAATCATGGTACGCCAGCCCCAATCTAAAGCAAATGCTGGAGCTTTTAATAACGGGATGCCAATGACTTCCAGTATGGGGTGCGGTACTTGGGGAGGCAACATCACTTCGGAGAATGTCCATTTGAAGCACTACATGAATACAACCTGGGTATCGAAGCCAATTGCAGAAGATCGTCCAACTGATGAAGAGTTATTTGGTGATTTTTATGATCCTGAGTGTGAAAAATAGACCTGATTTGACTAAGGGAGCTCCACTTATGGAGGGCATTTTTTCAAATCTTTAAGAGTGATAGGATCGAAATGAAAACAATGCCCAACTCTTGGTTTTGTAAGGGCTTGCGGATAAAACAAATTCTGTTTACTCAGTGCCAGATGTTCCTCTGAAACCCAAAGTGGATCAATAAAACAAAACCTCCTGTCGTAAAATAAAAGAACGACAGGAGGTTTTGTTGTGTCTGAGTAAAAAGGGATGAAGCACTATGGTAATAGGATCATTAATGAGGTGCTGAAACTTAGAGAAGAAGGAAGAAGGTGGCAATAAATTCTATGGAATTCCCTACTTTCTCGACCCTGATTTGCTGGAACGACAGTTTCCAGCTCGAAGGAAAAATCGACCATGGTTGCTGATAGTAATTATATTCACACTCCTCAAGGGATTAGTTACCTCTCGGTAATCTTAGATAATTATTACTTATGAAATGAGTACTTCTCCAAATTCCAAACTTGTACTTAATAATTTGAAATCTGCCTATAAAAAGGAAAAGGTCGCTGGTGAACTACTACTTCACAGCGACCAAGGAACCCAGTATACTTCAACCGCATACAAAAGTTTGAGTAAATCATATGGCATTACTCGTTCTATGTCAAGAAAAGGAAATTGCTACGATAATAGTGTAATTGAAGGATTTTTCAGTATACTTAAAACAGAATCTATTTATCGTTCGAAACCATGGAGTTTTAAAATAGCAAGGTGAATGGTAGATGAGTATATTCGATTTTACAATACCCAAAGACTTCAATTAAAAAGCGGACAAACTCCGCTCGAAAGACGAAGTTTATCCGCTTAATTTTAAATTTACAATAGGGTTTTATTTTATTGTCCCACTTTTAGGGTGCAGACCAAAAACGCTGGAAGCCTTTACTTTATTGGCGAATAGGGAGGGATTCGAACCCTCGAGACGGCTGCCCGCCTACTTGATTTTAGCTTTTGTATGGCCGCTGGTCCGGCGATTATTGGCAAAGTTTATTGAAATTAGCTAGATAGGTCGTTCGAGTCCTTTTTCAGGGAAAACATTATCTAACTATTGGGAGTGTTTTTTTACAACGAATTGTAAAAGAGAGTAGTTTTTTTGATTTACCTTTTATTAATTGCTGCTTCAATGCGGTTGAGGGCCTCAATTAGGCGAGAGCGGGGGCAAGCAATGTTCAGTCGCATGAATCCAGTACCACCGGGGCCAAAAGAAGAACCTTCGTTCATTGCAACTTTTGCTTCTTCAAGGAAGAATTTTTGTAACTCTTTTGGTGCAAGACCGAGGTCTTGGCAATTGAGCCAAATTAAATAGGTTGCTTGAGGATTTCCCATTTTGATAGTTGGTATTTTTTCTGCAAGAAATTTGCGAAGATATTCCAAATTGCCTTCTAAATAATCTAAGAGTTGGTCTGCATAATAAGCACATTCGTTATAGCTAATTTCAATGGGAAGAGTTCCGAAAATTGTTCTTCCGTATGCTTTCAAGCCTTCAAGGGGAGAGTAAAAGCGATCGTGGTTCTTGCGGTTTGGAATAATTGCAGCACCAGTTCGAACACCAGCAATATTGAATGTTTTACTTGGATTTACGCAAACAACACAGTTGTCGGCCGCTTCTTGAGAAAGGCTACCAAAAGGGATATGTTTTTGTCCACCATAGATAATATCAGAGTGAATTTCATCGGAGACTACAAAAACATTGTGTTTGATGCATAGGTCGGACATACGAGTCAATTCTTCTCTAGTAAAGCATCTTCCTGTTGGATTGTGTGGACTACAGAGGAGAAACATGGTGGTTCGTTTTTGAAAAAGTAGATTTTCTAAATGGGCAAAATCTATGTCGTAGGTGCCATCCTCATTCAGAATCATTGGGTTACCAAGAATATGGCGCCCGTTATTTGGAATGATATCATGAAAAGGGTGATAGGCTGGCATTTGGATGACCACGTTATCTCCAGGATTGGTGAAAGCATTCATTGCATAAACAATTGCTGGGATTACTGCTGGAGTATATTCAACCCAGTCAGGGTCTACTTCCCACCCAAAACGAGTTTTTTGCCAGTGGCAAATGGATTCTTCAAAGGCTCTATAGTTTGCTGGATAACCATAGATTCCTTGTAGAGCTCTTTCGACCATGCCGTCGATTACTGGTTGAGGACATTTGAAATCCGTATCAGCAATCCACATTGGAATGACATCATCAGGATAGGTATCCCATTTTTTACAGCCCGTTCCTTTTCGATTAATCAGTTCGTCAAAATTATGCTTTAACATTATTTGTCCTCCTCAAATTTTTTTACACTTGATCTGGGGGGTTAATTCCTAATTTTCGTCGCCAGTAGCGAGAGTAAATTGCTCCGAGAGGATTGTGAGCCAACACCCTATCTTTGGCAACTAAGCAAGATACAGGAGCTTCACAACCACTTGTGAATAGCGCATCATGGCCAACACAAAGACCTACAGTGATACAAAATTCGACATTTGCATCTTTTAACACTTTGGCTTGCATCAAGGGATTGCACATCGTCTCGCGAGTGTCTGGTTTGATTTGTTCTAATTCAAGTAATTCTTTATCCACGCCACATACTTTACAACAAACAGAGTCTACTTCAAAAAATTTGCTAAGGTACTCTTCGATCAATTTAGCCTCTTGGTTGAGGCCGATACAAAAAGCCATTCCTAATTTTTGGTAGCCCATCAATTTGCAAAACTCTACTGTTTCTTCCAAGCGGGTTAGATTATTATAGAAGCGCCCTTCGGTACAAGCTGCAGCTTTCATGATTGCTAGCTGGTTTCCCTTGTAGGCTTCTGTTACTTCTTGAGGTTGAATTTTAGTACAGTTCTGGCCTTCTAAATAACATTTTCGATGGATACATGTTGTACATTTCATTATATTTTCTCCTTTTCGTGATTACTATTCTACCAAGGCAATTGCTTCAACTTCGACTAAAGCATCTTTAGGTAATCTTGCAACTTCAACACAAATTCGGGCAGGAAAGTTCTCGCTAAAATATTGGCTGTAAATCGTGTTCATTGCTGAAAAATCATTCATATCTTTCAAAAAAACAGTTGTTTTGAGTACTTTTTCGAGGGCGCTATTGCCAACTTCTAGAATGGCTTTTAGATTGTCCAGAGATTGTTTAGTTTGTATTTCAATTGTAGTGCCGGCAAAATTTCCGGTTTCTGGATTTACAGGTAATTGACCTGATACAAAAATAAAACCGTTAGCTTTTACTGCTTGAGAATAAGGACCAATTGCTATAGGAGCTTTTTTTGTAGACACAATCTGTTTCATATTGCACTTTCCTTTATGTTTTATTAGAAGTTGAAGAAAATGAAAGCAATGTTTATTGCTGCCGCTACTAGCATCGGGATTGCAGTTCGCTTGACTACTTGGACTGGCGAGACTCCAGCAACTCCTGCAATTGCTACTATTGCTGCAGTGATTGGTGAAACAACTCGTCCAAAACTTGTCATTATTTGCATAGGTAGGATTAATTGGATTACATCAATCTTCATTGAGGTTGCAATTTTAGGTGCTAAAGCAGAGAAAGAGAAGAATGCTGCATTGCCAGATCCCATCAAGAATGCACAGCCTGCGATGACAAAGCAGAAAAGAATAATTAACCCATGAGCGCCCAAGCCGAGAGTTTGGGCGCCCTTGGTTAACGCATCTACTGCCCCGATTTTCATTAGTCCGGTTGCAAATACTTCCCCAGCTACAATTAGGCTTACAACTGTAGCAAAGCTAGTGCCCATCCCATCATAAAGATTTTTTAAACCTTGTAAGGTGGAGCGGAAATCTCGAGTGCGAATATACTCAAAAATCATTCCGATAAAAGTACTGAGAAACATAGCGGTGACAACGTCCATTTTAATTGTGCTTTTTAGTAAGGGACTAAAACCAAGGATGAAAATCATAGGGATAATTGGGAGAATTGCATAAATTAGTGGTGGGTGCTCTTCTTCTTCTGTGAGGTTTTCACAGGAAAGGTCAGAACCAGTAAAACCTTCTTTTTTATCCCACCATTGTTGTACAAAGTAGTGAACAACTCCTAAAACGAGAGTGGTAGTTAAAAAAATGGGAAGTTGGTATTGGACAAAATAAATTGCTGGGTCTAAATTGGCAATTTTGGCAGCCATGATTGCATTGCCTGAACCAGGCCCTACATCAATATATTGGGCACAACCGATTACACCTAAAGCAGATAACTTGCTAACTCCAGCCCTAATGAAAATAGGATACATTGTCACCATCAAAAGTAACCCAAGTCCAGCATGGCTGGGAATAAATAAGACGAGAAACTGACTGACAAAGAATCCTAAAACTAACAAGATATAGGGGGATTTTATCATTTTGAGTGGTGAAGCTATTACAGCAAATAGCGAACGGCTAGCTCCTACATACTCCATGTATTTAGCGAAACCTGCGATGGACATGATTGTTAGCCCGAGGCCAGCGGTTCGAGAACTAAGTAAAGTCTTAATTGTGTGAAAAATATCTAACAGTGGTGCTCCCGATGATTCCTTAGCTCCTAAAATTGACTGAATCCCTAAAAAGTATGTGGCTAAAAGGAGTAAAATTCCAGCAATGAGCAACACTGCTTGAGGATAATATTTTTTTATAATCATATAGATGACCCAAGCGATTACTATTATAGTAAGTAAAATAGCCATTTTGATTCCCCCTCATTCATCTTTTTTGGATAAATACTAAAATGGACTCCTTGGTATTATTTCAGTGTTTTTAAGTTAGTGAGCCAAACCACCTTTCACAAAGAATAATTTATTATCATGACGATAAGTTATTTTCATTATAAAAAAATACTCATTGTATGTCAATAACGAATTAGCAGAATAAAGCATTTTTTTCTAGCTTGCTTTATATTATCTTTGTGATAAAATTTTATCATTCGCTAAATGAAATATCCCAAAAAGTGAGGTTTTGAAAATGATGAAAACATATGTATCGCTTGTCCAATTTCTTGGATTGGCCTTAGGTAAAAATACTGAAATAGTTCTTCATGATCTAGCAGACCCAAATAATTCAATTATCGCTATTGAAAATGGACATATCAGTGGTAGGAAAATAGGCGGACCTACTACTGATTTGGTCCTTAAAGTACTTAAGGAAGGCTTAAAAGAAAAGACCAATTTTATTACCAACTATACTGCACAAGTAAAAGGAAATCGTGTCTGTCGATCTTCTAGTTTCTTTATTAAAGATGACCAAGAAAAGATTGTGGGAGTATTATGTGTAAATGTGGATATTAGCCAGCTTGCAGAGACTAGAAAATTACTGGATTCACTAATTAACTGTGAAGTACCAGAAAAAGTGCTAACTTCAGAAAAGCCGAATGCCGGATTGGTAGAAGTTTTTGAAAATCTCCACGACTCTCTAGATGATGCTTTATCCGCTATTATTGACAACGTATTGTCGAGATATGAAGCAGAGCCAACTCGTCTTTCCTTAGATGAACGAATCGATGCAGTCCGGAAGTTAAATGAGAATGGACTTTTTTTACTGAAAGGTGGGCTAAGTGAACTGGCGAAGCGATTAGAGATTTCAGAACCAACAATTTATCGTTATTTGAATAAGGTTAAAGAATCCTGATTTCAATGGTGTGGTGTGGAGATCATAGTAAATGGGCAATGTTGCTGACATATTTCCAAATGTATTTAAACGGATTACAATACAAGTCCTATTCTCCAGAATTGTCTAGTTATCACTCTTAAATTAAGTTTTTCTTAGCCCTTCCAAATCTGATTGTTGTCAAAACTGAATATTTTTCGAATGAGGCTTATGAAAGCTATATTTTGGCCCGATTGGTTTTTGATTGGTGTTAAAATTTTTTATCTCACTTTAGGGAGTTTGTTGTCAAAATGTTGTCAGAAAGATCAAATTTACTAAGTAAGCGAGGGAGGAAAGTTATTGTGACTTTTTTATAGTAAATTTTTGACTATATACGGGCTTTTTATCGAGACTATAGGCAACTTCGTAGGTTGAAGATTTCAACTGGAAGATGAGCTCGGAATGTGTAAACTCAGAAAAATTATTTTCAATATTAGGGTTTTGGAGTACTGAAATTACCCAACCTTTTACTTGTGTGCGTTGATTATTGAAAGTAGAAAAATCAATAATACCAAGTAAAATTTCACGAGTAGAGCTAGGTATTTGACTGTTTTGACCTTGATTTATCTCTATAGATATAAATCGTATTTTTGAAGGATCAGAAAGGGATGTAGAGATTTGAATAGTGACAATACTTTCGGAAGTTTGAATTTTGATGGTGGAGAATTTTGTGTTTTGATCATCATTTTGTGAGTATTTTTTTTCTATAATAGTCCATTTTGATTCTAACTGAGCGATCAAGGTTTCGGCGGGATTATTTAGGATCACACCATTTTGATATATTGAAAAAATACCAATCCCCTTGTATGACTGGTTTTCCTGAATTTGCCCAAAAATTCCTAATGCGACTAATAGTAACCAAGTCAAAAATAGCCCAATAGTAATCAGTAGAAAGGATTTTAGAGACTTCATTACATAACTCCTTTTATAAACTAAATGGTTTTTCGCATTATGATGTAATTTTAAAGTGAAAGTAATGACAAATATTGCTGTAATCGTTCTTTTACATAACCACTAATTAATTCAATCATATTTTCGGGGGAATGTTTAGAGTAATAGATATCAAAAGATTTATAGTATTTTTTTCGATCTTTAAATTTGACGTCAATAGGAGAATATCCATGCCGCATGAGCATAAGATTCATAAGTAGACGCCCAGTCCGCCCGTTACCATCAATGAAAGGATGGATTCCTTCGAATTTTAGATGAAATAAAGCAGCTTCTTCAATGGGGTGGAGCTTTGATTCTTTAGTTTCTTTCAATAGCTTTTCCATTAACTCAGGTATTTGAATCGGATCGGGTGGAATGTGAGTTGCGCCCATGATTCGAACAGGGATTTTACGGTAGACTCCTTTATCTTCGGGACGATCCATCAGGACAAGTGAGTGAATATCTAAAATTTCTTTTTTTGTGAATGCTTTCTTTTTCTTGGCTAACTCTTCAACATAAACAAAGGCATCTCGATGTCCGATTACTTCTAAGTGTTCACGCAGTGGCTTTTGGTCAATTGTAATTCCTTCCAAGACCATTGCTGTTTCTTGTAGAGTTAATGTATTTCCTTCAATTGCGTTGGAGTTATAGGTGAACTCAACAAGAAATTCTTCTCGAAGTCGTCTGAGTTCCCCGGGAGTCAAAGGGCGATATTTGCTGAGCTGACTTTTGAAATTATCAATTTCTTGAAAAAGGGGAGTAAACTCAGAAAGGACAGTCCTTCTTTTTAGGATTCGGCCATCAATTGGTTTTGCTGCATCAAGTGGAATGAGGTACTTCCCTTTCTCTTTTTTTATATCTGCAATTTTACCAGTGCTACATAAAATACGAACTCGCCTAGGTGTTATGCCCCATAAACTAGCGGCTTCATTGACAGTAATGTATTTTTTCAAGCTTATACCTCCTTTGAGGATCGTTTCACTTTTATTATATCACAAAAGGAACAATAGGCGTTGTTGAACTGAAATAGAAAACATATTATTCCTTTTATGAAAATAATAAAAACAAGACTTATTTTTCTTTGAAAAGTTCTTTGCCGATTTGTATGGCAGCTTCTTTTTTTGTGTCTTCTAGCACATGGGTATAGAGATCGGCAGTAATTCCGATGGTACTGTGCCCGAGAATTTGAGAGGCGGTTTTCATTGCTACTCCAGATCGCAGCATAAGAGAAGCACAAGAGTGGCGTAAGTCATGGAATCGAATTTTTTTGAGTTTATGTTGTTTGATCATATTGGTGAAGTTCTTGCTAAAGTAGGGTGGCTTGATTAGTTTGCCGTTTGCTTGGCAGATCAACCAATGGTTTGGATAGGCAACAGTAAATCAGACAATTTTTTTAAGGTGTTGTGCACGATATTCGTTGGGTGTCAAATATCCCAACGTTCCATGAATTTGAACATTGTTAAACCAGTTCACATAATGAGCTAATTCGCCCCTTAATTGTTCCAGACTGGTAAATTGATGATTGTAGACAAATTCAGTTTTACAAATTTTATACATTGATTCAGCGACAGCGTTATC